>CANQKE010000011.1 GCA_947624435.1 uncultured Ruminiclostridium sp. | reverse complement strand
GACTATTACAAGCTGTCCGACGGCAATTTCATTCACAAGGACTACCTCGGCATGGATAAAGTGACCGTCCAGACCGCGAAGCCGAGTACAACTAAGCCGTCAACGACTGCGAAGCCGAGCGCAAGCAAGCCGTCTACTACTGCTAAGCCTAGCACGAGCAAGCCGAGTACAAGCAATCAGCAGACAGGAAACGGCAGCAATTCAGACTTTGACATGGATAAATTTTTAGAGGAATTGCAGGAACAATCGTCTAAATGGTGGCAAGAACAAAATGAAAAAGATTTGCAGACGAAAATTCAACAGCAGGAACAGGCAACGCGGGAAATTCATCATAAATGGGATTCCTTTACTGCACAGGAACAATGGAATATTCGTTGGAAAATAGCCGAAAGGCTTTGCTACTATTTTAATAAAGCCGCAGGAACTGATAATATTAAACTCTATACGAAAATTACCGAGTGGCACATGAAAGACGGAACTTTTGATAAACCCGGTATAGAAAATGTTCCGGTAGGATTTCACTGGGGTTTAGGCGTTGACCTGTATGGGTTTGACGACGCAAGTATTGACAAAGCCGCAAAGGAATGTGCTGAGGGATATTATCAGTCCTTAAATGAAGTGGAAGAAAAAGCGATGAAGAAAGGCGAAGTCAAATATGTTGCTTTTCTTGTAGGTAATCCGGAAAGCGCAGAGGAACATTTAAGCCTTAGAAATTTAGATGGTACTGTTATGAACGCCGGAGCGCTTGGTATAAATGTGTTGTTTGACGCATTCGATTGTGATTTCTTCCAAATATATTAATTAAATAAGGCTTTCTGCTTGAAGCATAAAATTTAATAAAATAAAAGAGCTTTTCAAAAGGACTTGAAGTCCAGTCGAAAGGCTCTTTTTGTTGCCTTGTCGATAGGACAGTAAGGAGGTGATACAATGAACTATGGAGATTTTTCATCTGTTCCAATTTCCGTATTGAATCTGCTAATGTAGTAGTAATCCTTTTACGAGAAATTTTTTTCTTGAAGAAGTGAAAAAGGAAAAACAAGAATTGCAAATTCAACTATTGGAATAGGTTTTTTTCTTTCAAAAATTCAAGGTGCTTTGTTAAACTGTTATGGTGTGGCAGTTGAAACTGAGCGTCTTTTTATATATACAAGACAAAAAATACGAAGAAAGGAAAGAATAGTATGAAAAACATCTTTAAGTCCGGCGGGAAAAGGATACTCGCCGGAGCATTAGCGGCGGCTACGGTCGCTTCTTCGCTTCCGCTTCAAAGTTTTGCGGAAGAAATAATAAGATATGAACCGCCGTCAATGGATAATCGGAACAACGGAATATCGACTATAGCGTCGTCATTCTATGACGAGTTGCCGAGTACCATGTATTCGCAGTTTGGCGTACCGTATTCCTTAACAGGCGGTTTATCAGCCGGAAACGATGATTATGACTATGTGGTATTTGACGCGAGCGGTCATCCTACATATTCCGCACATCATAGTTCAACTAGCGAAGCTAGTTGGCTGCTGTTAGACCATAGACAGAATCTTCCTGCCGGAACACCGGCAGATAATATTGCTATTTGTATTGAAACAGGTGCAGAATTTGCAAACCAACAAAAATATACAAAGAAGTCTATAACAAGCAGCGGCTACTGGACAGGGTTACAAACAACCATTGGCGCAAGAGCAACTATGATAGCCTTGACCAACTACTATGGTGTCAATGGCAAGAAATATGATAAAAACGCTACAGACGGCGATGGTAATGTAATAAACGGAAACCAAAGCGACTGGGGCGTTGCTACACAGGTACTTACATGGGAATTGCAACAGGGATTAAGAATTGCGCCGAAAGGTACGGCGACAGGTACTACTGCTTCGACGGGATCAGAGGACGTTTTAGGCGTAAAATATAATGTTTTCCGCGAACGTCTTGCAAGTACAGCAGCGAAAAAAATATATAACTATCTGCTTAGGAAAGTTAATGCTGAAGCCCTGCTCCCCTCTTTCTGTGACAGTACAAACGGACTGACCGATGATACAAATAACAGAATATTGGCGGCTAATTATCAACCACGTACTGAGAACAACTACGAAACCCTAACGCTGAAATGGAGCAAAACAAATAATAGATATGAAGCATCTATAAAGGACACCAACGGCACAAACCGTCCGAGTGACTTCAAAAATCTTTCAAACAGTTATGATATTAACGTAAGTGCTTCAAAAAGCAACGGCGTAACCACTTACACTTTCTATTGTGACAAGGATACCGGAGATAAGTTTGCGGCAAATTGTCAGTCAAATAAAGATTATCGTGTTATAATGGGCAAAAAAGCAACCGATACGTCAGAAATGGCAATTTACGAGCCGACAGGCGACGATTACCAAACTGTAATTGTCGGCGGTTACAATCCCGTTACTTTCGGTATAAAACTTAAAGCTGATCCGGACACTTCTCCCGTTTCTTGCAACATCGTCAAGACCTTTGACGGTAAGAAAGGTACAGCAACGCAAAACGCAGATTGCCGTTTCACTATTAAATATGAGGGTAACGGCAAGTACCCCGGACTGACGGGCAGCAACGGCGACAGCAAACGCGCTTTTAGTGGGAACTGGTACGACGATCCGTTGGAATTTAAGATAAACAGTTCCACCGGAACGCTGCTTGCTACCGGACTTCCGGTAGGAACTTACACCGTGACCGAAACGCAATCTCCGAGCGGATATTCTCCGGCATCAAAATCGGTGAAAGTTACCATTAGCGCCGGATCAACCGGAACGTTCTCGTTTGACAACAGCAAAGACCCCGTTCCCTTGTACATCTACAAGACCTTTGACGGCGAACAAGGAACGGAAACGCAGAACCAAGCCTGCGAGTTTACTGTTAAGGAAAAATCTTCCGGTAAATATGTGAGCGCTACCAAAATGCCGTCAGCAGCCGGAGCGGGTATTTATACTTATTCCGGTTTAAGCGCGACCGCGACAAAGTTCAAACTTGAAAAAGATTCGAGCAAAGGTTGGCGCTTTATGATAAGCGGACTTCCGACCGGAACGTATACTGTAACGGAAACTAAGTACCCGGACGGCTACACACCGGAATCTACTAGCCAGACCATTACCGTCAGCAAAGGCGGCAACAACAGCGTAACGTTCAATAACACGCAGGACAAGGGCGGTCTGAAAATCGTTAAGAAGTGGATACCGTCTGACGGCAGTAGTCTTGACCAAGCGGAATTTGAAAAGAACAACGGTCAGATTAGATTCACCATTCAAAACGCCACGACAAAGAAATATCCCGGACTGACAGGCAGCAACGGCGACAGCAAACGCGCTTTCAGCGGGAATTTGTATGATACTCCTTTGGAATACAAAGTGAACGCGGAGAGCGGTACACTTGAAGTCACCGATCTTCCCGCAGGAACGTATAAAGTCACCGAAGTGTGGGCAAGCGGTGCTACAATAAAAGAAGAATGGGCTGACTTGACCGATCAAAGTAAAGACGTGAGCGGCGGAAAGACAACGACGTATACTTTCCAAAACACACAAGGTATTCGTATTGAGATTACAAAAATCTTTGAAAATTCCGAAAATATGAGTGCGGACGAACTGAAAGAACATTATAAAAATGTTCAATTCAGAGTGTCTTTCGTGCCGGACGGAAAAAATACCTTTTACTGGCAACTCTCCGGTTCCAAAGGTAAGTATGAATACTCCAAGAACAACAGTTCTGGCGATAGCACATGGTACAGCTTTGATGAGAACGGCAAGGCAACGATAGATATACCGGACGGAACGGGTTTAGGTCCGTTTACCTACACTTTTGAGGAAAAATACAACGGAACGGACTACACGCCCGCCGACGGCGACGGGAAAAAATCAATAACCGCTAATTATGGCAGCGGCGTTTTCAAAATGCCTTTGCAGGAAGTAACATTCAAAAACAAGCCCGTGAACGGCAATCTTGAAGTTATCAAGTCGTTTAAGGAAAACAGCGCTGATGTTGAAGTCACCGACGAGCAAGTTAATTCCGTAGGCTTTATCGTATCTAAAGGCACACAAGACGTAATGTTCGACGGCACTAACGGCAGCTACACCTACAGCGGCACGACAGACGGCACAGGAACGGTGCTGACGCTTGCCACCGCTACAAAGAAACTGCTTGCCGAGCAACTCCCCGTCGGCACTTATACTATAAGAGAAGTGAACGGCGCGGACGGATTTAATGTAGCTGTATCTGAGGAGCAGACTTTCACTATTTCGGCAGCGAAAACGGCATAATGCTATGGATTACAGTCAGCTGTTTCAGTTATTATCAAATGATTATGTCGATTTAGTAAGCGTGCCGAAAGACACGTCAACAGCATCTATGATCGTCTCTGCGCCTGATGGCAAACAAGCGTTTTTATATGAAGAAGACGAGGTTATTATAGTCTTTGACCATCTGCAAAGGCCGATTATCCATATTGACAAATTGAAGTTATCTTTGTTTGACAACATTTTAAAACTTGTCTTTTCGCCTGACTCAAATTATTTGTTGATTTGGAGAAATGACAGTATTCAAATAATAAATATTAACACAGGAAAACGAAAGACCAATATAGATTTGAGATGGCGCCCCGCATTAGATGTTGTATTCTGTAATGATTCTCAAGTAAATATTTTGCTTTGCAACGGGCAAATGTACACAATCGACCTTAACTCATTTTCACCTGATCAATTGCCTAAGAAACTGGTTGAGTTCCAACATTCAAATGAATACGCAGGACCATATAATTATTACCGGAAAGAGGAATACAAGTCTTTCCTTTTGCTTGATTTATCCGGGTTTGACCTAGAGGCGTTGCCCAACAGATGGTTTAGACATCAGCGGGTCTATAGAGGAAATAAGTATTGGCTATATTTCAAAAACGGCACTTTTTTCCTTAACGGAGATACCGAATATGAGTTTGAACATGAATTTTATGATTTTCAGAGATGTCTCGAATATGAGTTGCTGCGTGAGTCAAAGCCGATACGAATGTACATTCACGAAAAGAACGATTTATGTAGTACACTATACGAAATCAATAATAGATATTTAGTTTTGGTTTCACGCCTGTTAAATTCTGTTATTGTTTTTAATCTCAATGATATGTGTGTTCATTCAGCCTACAAATACGATGGTAACATCATTGGATGCAGTTACGACGAAACAAATAAATTAATCGGCATTATATTGGACAGGTTTCCATATCAAGAAAAAATACATTTTTCTCTAGATTTATGAATGCAATGATTTGAAATTTAATAAGATTTTTTTAATGATGTTTAATTCTATAATAAAAAATATGCACTTTTTGTAAATCTTAAAATCATAATGTAAGTGATTCTACCCTCTCTGAATCACTTGACATCTTACAACAATTTGTGATAAAATCGTTTTGAGGTGATGGCAAAATGGAACTGGCTAATATTATCGTTGCTGCCGTTGCGGCGGTACTATCTCTGGTATCGATAATCTTTTCGATCTACACTTACAGTAAGGCGTTGATACACGACCGCAAACAGGCGACGCTGGACGCGTATCTGCTGCTTCAGGACAGCGCGTTAGATAGTCTTAATCATATCGGCATTGCCGAATTAAAGGAGATACTTAAAGAACCTAGATCCTCCCGTTATAAAGACGTCAGCGGCTATGTCGCGCGGATAGAGCATTTCTGCGTCGGCGTAAATACGGGAATATATGACAAACAAACGGTTTACGCGCTCGCGCACGGCTATCTTGATATGGGCGTAATGAATACCCGCCTTGCCTTGATATTGGACAGAAAAAAGGAAATGGCCGGAAAAGAATACTATGAAAATATCAGGGCCGTAATAAAATGGATGAAAGAGAAAAATAAAGGATGAAAACACGGCCGAAGCAAAGCGTTTGCACCTGTAATTTTCCGCATTATCAAACGAGAACACGCCGCGAACCGTCTTTATTTCCGCGGCTTTGAAGAAAGGAAATGTATAAAATGTCAAAAGTGAGGACCGAGATAGGCAATGATTTTTGCCCGCAGTCGCTGTTTCTTTACGGCACAAAACAGGAGGACGGCAGTCCGCACTTCGGTCTGTTCAATTGGTTCAGTTATTTTCATTCCGCCGACGGTTTTGGCGTGATGGCTTGTATCGGCGAAGAGAAGCTTACCAAGGATCTGATACGCAAAAACGGCGTTTTTTCGGCAAATCTTGTGACCGAGAAATTGCTGCCGCTGGCTGATTATTACGGGTGTACCTATGGCAGGACAGCGGCTGATAAAATGAAACGTCTGCCGACGGTCGAGCGGGGCGAGGTTCTGGACGTGCCGACTATCGCCGAAAGTCCGGTCAGCTATGAGCTTGAAGTGAAAAAGGAGATACCGATGGGCGGCGGGTCGGATATTTTTCTTTGTATTATCCGAAATGTCACGCGGGACGAGCGGCTACTTGATAAAACCGTCGCTTTCTCCGAAAGATTGCGGCTTGCCGCGCCGGTGCTGGTCGCGGGCGAGGAAACCTACTCCGCCATTGACGGCAAGTACCTTGGCAGATGGGGCGAGCCGATGAAAACGCTCGGCGACAGATAAACAAAAAGTCTTGGTATATACCGCCTTTCAAAGCGATGATATGAGGAGATATCAGTCCTCTTCAAAAATCATCTGCTCCGGTAAAATCCCGTTTGAAACGATTTGACGGCGCGGGTGATTTTTTTCTTGAAATTTTAAGAAAACTGTGGTAGAATATCCTATAAAGACAGGAGGCGCAGCCATGAAACAGGAGATAAAGGAATATCGCTCATATATACTCAAAAAAGCCGAGCAGCCGGACGCCGACAAGAACGAGCTTGCGCAGCAGCTGCTGATACGAATAGGATTTTACCAGCATGAGCGACTTATACATCTGATAGTGACAATAGGCTTTGCTTTAATGTTTCTTATTTCGCTGCTGCTGACGAAGATAAATATTTCCTTTCTGGCGCTGTCCGCATTGCTGCTCTGCCTGCTTATCCCGTACATAGGGCATTACTATTATCTGGAAAACTCCGTGCAGGATCTTTATACTGTCTACTATCGTATTACAGATACGCAGACGGATTTTGACCGCGAGTTACAGGCGAAGCGCAAAAAATAAGCCAAGAATGTCCGATTTTCAGCAAAAACTACACTTTATATACCCAATTGAGTTTTATTTAGTGATTTTTGACGAAAATCAACTTTTGGCATAGATTTTTCGGAAAGAATATAGTATAATACTCTTATATGCAAAAAAGCTAAAAGGAATGGGGGCGGGTGCTTGAACAAGAAAGAGATATTCTCCATACCTAATATACTTAGCCTTATCCGTTTGGCACTCATACCGGTATTTGCGTGGGTGTATCTTACGGCGGGTACAAACGGCGAATATTACTTTGCCGCGATAATCGTCGTCATATCCGGCATTACGGATTTTCTCGACGGCACTATCGCAAGAAAATTCAATATGATAACAGAGCTCGGAAAGTTCCTTGACCCGTTGGCGGATAAGCTGACGCAGGGTACATTGTTCGTGTGCCTTGCGATACGTCACCCGCTTATGTGGCTGTTAGTGGCGCTGTGGGCTGTTAAGGACGGCTTTATGGGAATAATGGGGCTTATCCTGCTGAAAAAGAAGAATACCAAGCTGCAAGGCGCTAACTGGTATGGTAAGGTCTGCACCGCGATAATATATGTGGCGGTAATATTGATACTGTTCTTTCCCGCGTTCTTCAAGCCGGGAGAGATACAGTCGAACGTCCTTATACTTGTCTGCGCCGGAGCATTAGCGCTGTCCGGAGTACTGTACGCTACCGTGCTTATCAAAATGTGGATACACAGTGAAACGGTAAAAAAGAAAAATGCCAAGGACGCCGCTTTTAACGACTGAAAAACTTAAACCAAGATAAAACAGCCTTTCGTTTTTATTCGGGAGGCTGTTTTTTGTTGACAACAAAGGAATTTTTTTATATAATATATACGGATATACCGAATACGGGCATAATAACGGACGGAGGGATATTTGTGGATATAAAAAAGCTTGCGGCGCAGCTTTGCTCGGCTGACGGTGTTTCCGGCGATGAATCGTCGGCAGCGGCGGCGGCACTGTCATTGCTCAGCAGATACACGGACGACTGCGGGATAGATAAATTTTACAACGTTTTCGGAAAGATAGGAAATTTCAGCGACAATAAGCCGGTGCTGCTTTTAGACGCGCATATAGACAGGGTAGGATTAATAGTCAGCTATATAGACGACGACGGCTTTATCAAGGCTTCTCCCTGCGGGATAGACGAGCGTATACTCGCAGCCCAGACGGTGACTATACACGGCACAAAAAAGATAAAGGGCGTTATAAGCACCTTTCCTCCTCATGTAAAAAAAGAGGGAACGAAAGATATTATCATAGATACCGGATACGGCAAAGCTCAGCTTGACGGCGCGGTGTCGCTCGGTGACAGGATAACCGTCGACGCTCCCGTATCGTCACTTACGGACGATATAATAACCGCCTGCGCGTTAGATGACCGCGCGGGGGTCATCTCGATACTTTACGCGTTGGAATTGCTCGGCGGCAGAAAATTAAAATACGATATTGCGGTCACATTTTCCTCTCAGGAGGAAACAGGAGAAGCAGGGGCGGAGATAGCCGCGTACAATTCCGGCGCTGATCTTGCTTTGGAGATGGACGTCAGCTTTGCCTATACTCCCGACGCGAAACGCTTTCAGTGCGGCGAGATGGGCAAGGGCGTAATGATAGGCGTCGCACCCTCTCTTGACAGAAAAATGTCCGATACGCTTATTAATATCGCCAAAGAAAAACAGATACCGTATCAGCTTGAGGTGATGAACGGCAGGACCGGCACGAACGCCGACAGCATTTCGGTGACAAAGGGCGGCATACCCTCCTGCACATTGTCTATACCTCTTAAATATATGCACACCCCGACGGAGGCGGTAGATATACGGGACATCGAAGCCACTGCCCGGCTGATAGCGGAATTTGCGGCGGAATAAGGGGGAATAACCATGTTTGACATGCTTAAAACACTTTGCGCAAAGGACGGCTGCTCCGGTGACGAGAGCGCGGTCGCGGCTCATATAATATCGCTTTTGCCGGACGATTGCATATCTTATTCCGACGGCCTGGGAAATCTTATAGTAAGCAAAAAGGGGATAGCCACCCCTAAAAATAAAGTGCTGCTCGCCGCTCATATGGACGAGGTCGGCTTTATCGTGACATATATCACGGAGGACGGGTATTTAAGATTTTCGCCTGTCGGAGGAGTGAACGCCTCGGTAGTCATCGGCAGACAATTGCATTTCAAAAACGGCACGGTCGGCGTGATAGGCACCCGCGCCATGCACCAGATGGATAAGGAAGAACGCGAAAAGCCGGTTGAATTTGAGGAGCTTATGATAGATATCGGCGCGTCCTCCCGCGAGGAAGCGGAGCAAAAAGTAAGACCCGGCGACTGCGCGTATTTTGAATGCGGATATACCGAGCTTGGCAACGGCAAGATAAAAGCCAAGGCGATAGACGACCGCATGGGCTGTGCGATATTGCTGCTGCTGCTGAAAAAGCGGCTGCCTTACGACCTTACCTGCGTGTTTACCGTGCAGGAGGAAATAGGCGCGCGCGGAGCGAAAACGGCGGCGTATTCCGTAAAGCCAGATTATTCCATCGTTGTGGAAACTACCACCGCCTGCGATTTTGCCGGAGTAAGCGACGAAAAGCGCGTTTGCAGTCTCGGCAGCGGCGTTGTGGTAAGCTATATGGATAAAGGCACGATATATCCCAAAGAGCTTTATTCCGCCGCGATGGCAAAGGCGAAAGAGCTGGGGCTCAAAGCTCAGACCAAGACTATGATAGCGGGCGGAAACGACAGCCAGTCCATTTCGGTAAGCGCAGGGGGAATACCCACGCTCGCGCTGTCGGTGCCGTGCAGGTATCTTCATTCGCCGTCCTGCATGATAAATAAAAACGACGCGCTCGCCGCGGCGTCGCTTACGGCGGCTATGTTCTGTGAGCTGTGTGAAAAGTGATAAAAAGATTATCGCCGAATGAACGGCTTTTCCCTCCGGTAAGAGAAGGCTCTCCGGTTTACGGCAGGATAAAGGCTTATTATAAAGCTTACGGAGCGGGATATGATTTTTGCGGCTTTTACTGCGGCGACGGCATCGTTGCTATGCTGTACGGCGGGGAATTGTTCATATCCGCGTCGGAGCATATAAATAAAGATAACGTTCTTATGTTTATAAAAGCCGTGCCGCATTTTTCACTGGTCAGCGATATACGGTTAGAGCAGGGCGGAGAACCGCTTATGTACATGGCGGGCAGCTTTGAAAGAAAGCCGCACCTGGATATTCTCACCGAGGATTATAAGGCGGTGTATTCCGTGCTGGCGGACGCGTTTTCATTAAGCGGCAAAGAGGATCACGACCGCTGGTACACAGATATCTGCCACAGAGTGCGCCATGGGATAAGCAGTATGCTGCTGCTATATCGGGATAATATACCAGCCGCGACCGCGACGGCAGTATATCGGGACGGCGGCGCGTTTTTGTCGCATGTCGGAGTGATATGTTCCTTGCAGGGTAAAGGCTTAGGCAGAAAGATAATATCCGCCGCAGGGGAAATGTACGGCGATATTTCGCTGCTGTGCCATGAAAACGTCGCCGGATTTTACCGCAGCTGCGGACTTGCCCATTGCGGCACGGCGTATTCATATATCAGAAATGGAGATAAAGAATGAGCTTTTTTAATATCGATAAAAGGCTGAAAGAGCTTGCCGACGAGGCGGAAAAGCTATGCGCCGGGCAGTTTTCAGAGATAGGCAGGACTGCCGCGTATAACGGGGAAAAGGTGCTGTCCGCATTCATAAACTGCGGGGTGGCGGAGATGCACCTGAAAGGCACTACCGGCTACGGCTATAACGACATCGGGCGGGACAAGCTGGACGAGGTGTTCGCGGCGGCGACCGGCAGCGAGGCCGCGTTGGTAAGACACGGCTTTGTAAACGGCACTCATGCGCTGTCTACCGCTCTGTTCGGGATATTAAGGCCGAAAGACACGCTGCTTTGCGTGACCGGACGGCCTTACGATACGCTGAGCGAGGTGATATTTTCCGACCGCGGCGGTTCTCTTAAAGAGTTCGGCGTAAATTACGCACAGGTGGAGCTTTTACAAAACGGCGCACCGGACATACCCGCGATAAAGGCGGCCGTGCCTAATGCAAAAGCGGTATATATCCAGCGCTCGCGCGGGTATTCATTACGTCCGTCTCTTACTGTAGATACTATCGGAAAGATAGTTTCGGCGGTTCGGGAGGTAAACGACAGCGCCGTTATCATGGTGGATAATTGTTACGGCGAGTTTGTCGATACCAAAGAACCTACCGAGGTCGGCGCAGACCTTATAATAGGCAGCCTTATAAAAAATCCCGGCGGCGGTATCGCCCGCACCGGCGGTTATATCGCGGGGAAAAGGGAGTATGTGGAGCTTTGCGCTAACAGGCTCACGACGGTAGGCACAGGCTCGGAGGTCGGCTGCTCGCTGGATATGAACAGGGAATTGCTTTTAGGGCTTTTCTTAAGTCCTCAGACGGTGGAAAGCGCGGTAAAGACCTCGGTGTTCGCCTGCGCGTTCTTTGAAAAGCTGGGGTACGAAGTATTTCCGAGATACGACGAAAAGCGCAGCGATATAATCGCCGCATTAAAGCTCGGGAATGAGCAGGCGCTTTGTGCGTTCTGCAAAGGGATACAGAAAGGTTCTCCCGTGGACAGCATGGCCGCTCCCGAACCGTGGGATATGCCGGGCTATGACAGCAAGGTAATTATGGCGGCGGGCGCGTTCACTATGGGGGCGAGCATAGAGCTTTCCGCAGACGCGCCGCTCAGAGAGCCGTACGCGGTCTGGCTTCAGGGCGGACTTACCTATCCCACCGGAAAAACAGGAATACTGCTTGCCGCACAGTCTATGCTGGACAGCGGTTTGCTGAAGATATGAAAGGAAGAAAAAATCATGATAAAGAGCATGACCGGCTACGGCAGAGCAAGAGCCGTGATAAACGGCAGAGAGATAATCGCCGAGATAAGAAGCGTAAATCACAAGTTTTTTGAATCGAGCATAAAGCTGGGCAGGGCGTATACTTTTCTTGAGCCGGAGCTTAAGCAGATGCTCAAAGAGAAGATAAGCCGCGGCAAGATAGAATTGTCGCTGACGGTCTACAATCTTGATACTCCCGACGCGGAGGTCACGGTAAACCTTTCCGCCGCGAGAAATTACATAAACGCCGCGCGCGAGGCGGCAGCCGGTCTGGGGCTTGAGGACGACCTTGCGCTGACCGACCTGTTCCGCATACCCGACGCGTTTACCGTGATAAAATCGGAGTCCGGCGAGGAGCAGCTCAAAGAGGATATTTTTGCGGTAGTACGCGAGGCGGTGGATAAATTCATCGAAATGCGCACCGCTGAGGGCGAGAGCCTGAAAGCCGACGTTTTGGAAAAGGCACAGAATATAGAGCGCATGACCACTTTGGTAGAGCAATATTCCCCCGAAAGCGTGACTGCCTACCGTACCCGCCTTTACGAAAAGCTCAAAGAGATACTCTCGGACAATAATATCGACGAACAGCGCATATTGACCGAGGCGGCTATCTTCGCCGAAAAGGTAGCGGTCGATGAGGAGACCGTGCGGCTGCATTCTCACATAGCGCAGCTTCGCCGTATGATGGATTCTGATGGCGAGATCGGCAGAAAGCTGGATTTTCTGGTACAGGAAATGAACCGCGAAACAAATACGATAGGCTCAAAATCCGCAGATATCCGTATAACCGAATTGGTCGTTGATATGAAAAGCGAGATAGAAAAGATAAGAGAACAGATACAGAACATAGAATAAAAAACCGGCGTGCCGATCAAGGCACGTCGATTTTATGTATATTGGCAAAATTCCTTTACAGAGCAAGCTTTTATTTCCCGTAATGCTCGGATATCTTCTTTAGATTATCTATTATCGGCAGGTGCTGAGGGCAGACGCTTTCGCATTGTCCGCAGGCTATGCAGTCGGACGCTTTGCCGAATTTTTCATTCAAAATGTCATAGTTTGTGAAATTGACCGTCCAGCCCTTTTCGGCGAGATTTTCCCGCATGTCTTCATTATAAAGCGAGAAATACTGCGGAATGGCGATATGCTGCGGGCAGCCCTCGGTACAGTAAGAGCAGCCTGTGCAGGGGATCGCGATGTTGGAGTTTATTATCTCGGCCGCCTTAAAGCAAAGCGCTTTTTCCTCCTCGGTAAGCGGCTTGAAATTATCCATATAGCCGAGATTGTCCTCCATCTGCGAAATATCGGACATTCCGGACAAAACCACCATAACGCCCGGCAGACTTGCCGCGAAACGTATCGCCCAGCTCGATATGCTCATATTAGGATCATGCTCCTTAAAAAGCCGCTGCGCCTCTTCGGGGATATTCGCAAGCGTTCCGCCCTTGACAGGCTCCATTACTATTATCGGCTTGTTGTGCTTTCTCGCCATTTCATATACCGCGCGGGAACGCACCCATTGACTTTCCCAGTCGAGATAATTTATTTGCAGCTGTACAAATTCCATCTCCGGATATTTGGTCAAAATTTCGTCCAGCAGCTCCGGCGTGTCGTGGAAAGAAAAGCCCGCGTGCTTTACAAGCCCCTTTGCCTTTTTGTCCAGCAGCCAGTTAAAGCAGTCGAACTTTTCGTACTTAGGATACATCGACTCTTCGATACCGTGCAGCAGATAATAATCGAAATACTCCGCGCCGGTCTTTTCAAGCTGCGAATTAAACACCTTGTCCCTGTCCTCGAACGAATTGAAAAATCCCGCGTGCAGTTTTGTCGCAAGCGTAAAGCTATCCCTCGGGTGGCGCTTTACCAACGCTTCCTTAGCGGCGCTCTCGCTCGCAAAAGCGTTATACATCCATGCCGTGTCAAAGTAAGTAAAGCCCTTTTCAATAAACAGGTCTACCATTTGTTCGAGCTGCTTCATGTCTATTTTTGCCGCGTCGCTTTTATCCGTCAGCGGCAGCCGCATTAATCCAAAACCTAATTTTTTCATCTGTTTTTCCTTTCTGCTATCAGGCGGTGATCGTCACTACCGCGTCTTTTTTGCCCAGCAGCTCTTTCAGCTCGTCGGCTGTCTTGTCGGTGATCCTGCCGAGCCTTGTGTAGCTCCATGAGTTAGAACCGTAAAATATCACTATCTGATCTGACGAGTACAGCACGATATCTCCCGCTTGAGTTGTCGTCCGACTGTCATTTGACGGCAGGCTTTGACCGAGCGAGCCGACCTGCTCAAAACCGCCGTACATGGACATTTGAACGGTGAGAGGGTTTTCATCGCACAGCGCTTTTAACGCCCGCACCGATTCGTTTTCTTCCCATTGTACCGAAACTTCGGTATCCGATATCTTTAACTGCATGGCTTCCTCCTTGTCGGTGATATCCGCTTGTATGCTGTCGGAGAACGGTTCTTTCGATCCCGCGTTATCGCTTATCCCGGCAGAACTAAGCGAACCGCCGCCGGTATCCGCGCTTATCGTTTTATCGGAATTTTCACAGGAGCAAAGCATTAATGCCAGCATTAATGCCGCCGGCAAAAACGATATCTTTTTCAAGCCTTTCACCTCTTTTCTAATTATATAACATATGCCAAAAAATAGCAAGTATATTTTTATTGCGATCGCGGCGCTGAAAATATTTTTTGACAAAAATCAAAAACACTTGATAAAAGCCGCGGGATATGCTATAATGTAATTGCTACACAATTGTATGCAGCAAATGCGCATTTTTAATTCATATGTGAAAGGCAGGAAAAAATGAGTATCAAGAAAACAGCGGCGGCTCTGATAGCCGCAGTAACAGCGCTTACAATGACGGCATGCGGCGAGCCGAGCATCACCACGCCGTCAAATTCGGGCGGGGATATTTTAGATAACAGCGATAAATCTTCCGTTTCCGAATCGTATAGTGACGTCACAGCTAATGAAGACGAACCTGCCGTTTCCGAACCGTCTGAAGAGGAAACAATGTGGGACGTCATACCCGAAATTCCCGTGACGGACGAGAGCGCGTTTGAGTATAAGTACGACAGCGAGTTAGGCGGCATGGTGGTTACCGACTATCTTAAAGAGTCGCCAAAGGTGCGTATACCCGACACCATTGAGGGTAAGCCCGTCGTTAAGGTCGATTTCCTTGAGGTTAAGAAAGAGCTTACTGAACTTGTCATGCCGAATACTGTTAAAGATTATTCTTTAAGTGATACGATCAAAGAAAGCATTGAATATATAAATATTCCCGACAGTGTGACCGAGATCGGCGATGATGCTTTCTCCGAATGCACAAGCCTTACAAGCATAAATATTCCCGACGGTGTGACCTCTATCGACAGTTTTGCTTTCGCGAGCTGTATAAGCCTTACAAGCATAAATATTCCCGGCAGTGTGACTTCTATCGGCAATAGTGCTTTCAGTGGCTGTTCAAGCCTTACAAGTATAAATATTCCCGACAGTGTGACCTCTATCGACAGTCTTGCTTTCGCGCACTGCGCGAGTCTTACAGGCATAAATATTCCCGACAGTGTGGCCGAAATTTGCAGTGATGCTTTTTATGGCTGCGAAAGTCTTACAAATATAGATGTTGCGGAGGAAAACTCTGAATATTTCTCGGTTGACGGTGTTCTGTTCAGTAAAGAACTATCATGTCTTGATATATACCCCGAAGGCAGAACAGAGTCAACATATTCCATTCCCGACGGTGTGACCTCTATCGGTAATGATGCTTTCTTTAACGGTACAAGCCTTACAAGCATAAATATTCCCGACAGCGTGACTTCTATCGGCAATAGTGCTTTCAGTGACTGTTCAAGCCTTACAAGTATAAATATTCCCGACAGCGTGACCTCTATCGGTGATGGTGCTTTCTTTAACTGTGCAAGCCTTACAAGCATAAATATTCCTGACGGTGTGACCGAAATCGGCGATTATGCTTTTGAGTACTGTCAAAGCCTTACAAGTATAACCGTTCCCGACGGTGTGACCAAAATCGGCGTTCAGGCTTTCTACTACTGCACAAGCCTTACAAACGTAACTATTTCCGACAGTGTGACCTCTATCGACTATACTGCCTTCTCCGACTGCGAAAGTCTTACAAGCGCCACCTACAAAGGCGAAACCTACAGCCGTGATAACATAAATGAGTTGTATGACACTATAAACGGCTATTGAAAAATCTGATCGAACACGACCGGCTTTGCAATTAAAGCGAAGCCGGTTTTGTTTTAAGCAAAATCCTATGCAGGTCGCTTGACCTCTTGATTTTTCTTATTGACCTGCGGTTTGTTTTATGGTACAATTATGGAAATATTAAAAACGGAGGCGGGCTTATATCTACCTTAAAATCAGCCGTTGATAAAGGGGTGACATCATGAAAAAACTGTTGTTGTTTGATTTGGACGGCACCTTGCTGCGAACAGATAAAACAATATCCGAAAGAACCGCTGAGGCGCTTAACAAATGTAAAAGCATGGGCTGTATCATAGGAATATCTACCTCAAGAAGTGAACAAAACTGTTATTCTTTTCTACAGAAAATAAAGCCGGATATTTTAATTTCAAGCGGAGGAGCGTTAATTAAATACGATAATGAATATATTTACAAAAATCTTTTTTCCGCTCAAAGGACAAACCGGCTGATAGATATGATCAGAACGATATGCACGGACGACGTAGAAATAACCGTTGACACAATAGATAAGCATTATTGGAATTACAAGATCGACCCTCTGCAGGCGGACCCCAGCTGGGGCGGCAGCGTTTGGACGGATTACAAGAGTTTTTCTCAAGAAGCCTTGAAAATTTGCGCGGAGATTTTTGATGAGGAAAAAGCGGCGCTTTTGGAAAAGGAATTGACCGACTGCGACATGGTGAGATTTTCCGACGGGTTCTGGTATAAGATAACGAAAAAGGGAGCGACAAAGGAAAGCGCCATTAAGATGATCTGCGACAAGTGCGGGATAGAATTATCGAACGTCATCGCGTTTGGAGATGATTACGCGGATATCGCTATGTTAAGAGTGTCCGGGCTCGGTATCGCTATGGGAAACGCAATAAAGGAAGTTAAAGAGACCGCCGATATTGTGATAGGCTCAAATGATGAGGACGGTATAGCGGTTTATTTGGAAAGCTGTTTACATAATTGAAACCCTGTTTATCCGGCAGCACATAATGCCCTCACCAAGCGGCGCTTTTTATACCTAAGAACTCCCCGTTGGATTTGCGTTTTCGGGGGGATGTATGGTATACTGATAAACAGTAAGGATTTAATGCCGGCTGATAAAACCGGATTTAAGGAGATACGGACATGGTCTATTATGATAAAAACGGAATTGTAATTCGGGATTTGCAGCACGGCGACGCTCAAATAATTACAGATGAAGAAATCGCGCAGGGCTGGGATGCGACAATAGACAAATACGAAATGCGGCTGCGTCATCAGACAGAGGGCAAAGCCGTCGCATTAGTCGCCGAATGGAATGGCAGCGTCGCCGGATATATCAACGTTTATCCCGACGCCAAGAGCGGTGCGTTCGCAAATCGGGGTTACGCGGAAATAGTTGACTTCGGCGTTCTGGAAAAATACAGGCGAAGAGGGATCGGCAGCAAGCTCATGGATATTGCGGAACAGATAGCATTTTCTTATTCGGACGTGATATACCTCGGAGTGGGACTGCACAGCGGATACGCAAGCGCCCAGAGAATGTATGTAAGGCGTGGATACATTCCGGACGGGAGCGGCGTCTGGTATAAAGATCAGATCTGCGAGCCGTATAGTGATTGCTGTAATGACGACGATCTTGTATTATATTTATCAAAACGTATAAAGTAAATTCCCGTTGATAAGGCAAATGGTAAATCAATGACATATACCCCCCACCAAGGAGATACTTATGATTTCGACAAAAATCAAAAATATTGATTTGAGATTTCAAACGGACGACGCTCTTTTTTCGCCCCGCGGGATCGATACCGGTACGTTATCCATGCTGTCTGTTGTTGATTTTCTTCCCGACGATAAGGTACTGGACTTAGGCTGCGGATACGGCGTTGTGGGAATACTTGCCGCAAAACTGATAGGCGAAGAGAATGTAATAATGTGTGATATTTCCGAACAGGCGGTAGATCTTGCAAAAAGAAACGCGGCTCTGAACTCAGTACCGGATATCGACGTCAGGCTAAGCAACGGTTACGATAACGTAGAGGAAAACGATTTTACGCTTATATTATCCAACCCGCCGTACCATGCGGATTTTTCTGTTCCGAAACGTTTTATAGAGTCTGGATTTGAAAAACTCGTTTTGGGTGGGAAATTGATTATGGTCACCAAAAGACTTGACTGGTATAAGAACAAGCTTATCTCTGTATTCGGAGGCGTTAAGGTCCATAGGATAGACGATTATTTCGTTTTTGTCGCGGAAAAACGAAACCGGACAGTAAAAAAGGAGAAAAAGGTAAAAACAAATTTATCCAAAAAATTACAGCGCAGGAAGAACTTGCTGTAGTTTTTAAGAAATTGACGTACAAATTAAAAACTTTAAGAGGAAAATTAAGATAAAAGGAGGCAGATAAAATGTATGCTTTTCATGTTGTAACAGACAGACCCATGTATATCGGACAAAAGATAATATTTGATGATTCGCACCATAGCGGAGTGTATCAGAGAGTATACGATAAACTTGACATCGTGAATGATATATATGCTCATCCTGAGAAATATGATGAAACAATGTTAGATCATCACACTTCGGTAGCTTTACGGGAGTTGGCTTTGGAAGAGGTGCGCCAAAGGAAGTATTCTAATTACCCGTCAAGAATGGGCTGCTTGTATGTATCCAAAACCTTTGAAGAAGCGAAGAACTGGGGAAAATATTTTTCGGATATCGGAAGACCTACATACAGTATTGTAAGGCTGGAAATACAAGGTAATTGTTTTATCGGAGATGCTACAAAGTGTTTTGACGGGCAAATAGATAAAGCCGAAAACCTACGGCTTGCCGAATTATATTGGGAAAATAAACCTTACGACTCCGGTGAAAGGTCTATCGATGAAATGCTTGTAGACGGAGTTATAACGGTGGTCGAGGTAATGGAAGAGATCAATGCCAACATAAATTAAGTTATGATTTTTAACTACTGTTACTTGAGCTAAAAAGCCGTTTGTAGGTCGGATAACAAATCAACACCCCCGCATGCTATAACTTTTCATAAAAAATTACGCCCCGGACTCATGCTCCGAGACGTAATTTTTTGTATAGAAAAACCCAAAACTTACTGATAAATTTCCGCGTCGTTCGCCGTGTATTCTTCAAGAGAATTTTCCTTGACCTGAATGCACACATAGCTGATACCGGAGTCCTCGGCGGCGAAAAATTGTCTTTTTGCTTTTGGAGAAATTCTGACCCAGTCGCCCGCGTTCAATTCTACGGTTTCGCCGTCGATAACAGCCTTTCCTTTACCCGATAAGATCGCATAGATCTCTTCATTTTGCTTATGTGAATGTACAAAAGGAACGCCTGCACCGGCCGGAAGATTGTTAACGCTTATTTCCGCGCCCGTCAAAGAGAGCTGGTCGTGCAGCTCCGTCCTTGCGTCCTGACCTACGCTTATCTTGTTGAAGTTGCTCATAATTATTACCTCCGAAATATATTGATGTAACTGTTTTGGTTACAACGATATAATAACATGATTTAGCTGTAATGTCAATAGTTACATCTAATTTTTGTATAACTGCACAAATTTTTCCGCTTTACGTTGTAGATGTTGACATTACAACGAAAATATGATACACTGGATACACAGAGATAAAGGAGGGCTTTTATGCAGTTTTCGTCGAGATTTACGATAGCGACCCACATATTGTTATGTATCGCTATGTTTCAAGAGGATCGCAAGGTAACGTCAAATTTTCTTTCCGGCAGTATAAATGTCAATCCTGTAATCATAAGAAATATATTAGGACAGTTATCGTCGGCAAAGCTGGTCGAAATAAAAGCGGGGATAGGCGGCGCATATCTCGCAAAACCGGCAGATGAGATAACGTTATTAGATATTTTCAAGTCGGTCGAAAAGGAGGAATCTCTTTTTCATTTCCATGAAAATCCCAATCCGAAATGCCCTGTCGGGAGAACGATCCATACGGTAATGGACGGTAAGATCGACACGATACAGTCGGCGATGGAAAACGAAATGTCGCAAACAACGCTTTCCGATCTGCTTTGTGAAACGAAGAAAAATATGTGAATAGACCCAAATAAGACGCTCCCCGTTATGAGGAGCGTCCGATTTTATAACGTATTTTTAATGCTTGCGTAAAATGGTTTTATAGAATATTCCGGTGAAAACTCCCGGTGTGATGAACAGCAGAACCTGTCCCATACACGGGATAAGGTAATCCCATAAACCGGAAAAGCCCAATTTGTGTATCTTTTTTCTTACCGCGATAAAGCTCTTGGTATTTTTCAGGTTGCGGCGGCGGTTCAGATTCGCGTGGTCTACGCGGTAGCGCACCAGTATGTCCTGTAGGTTTGCACCTTTTGCGCCGTATATCAGCATGCGCACCATGAAATCGTAATCCTCGCAGCGCAGCAGCTCGTTGCTGTAGCCGCCTATCTTCATCGCGATAGTCTTTTTATAAAGCAGCGTCTGATTGTTGAACGGCGTTCTCCTTTTGGCAAAGCGGCGGATATCTATATCCTGCGCCGGCGTTTCCCTTACCGAGATACGCTCGCTGGTATCGCTCTTGAATTCTTCTATAAAGCCGCCCAGCATATCTATGCCGGGGTGTCCTTGCATAAACTCCAGCTGCTTTTTCGCGCGGTCGGGAAGACATACATCGTCGGGGTCCATTTTCATGATAAGCTCGTTTTTGCAGCGCTCCAGCCCGTAATTTGCCGCGTATGCCGTGCCGTGATTTTCCGGCAGGCGGAACAGCTTCATTTTCTCGCCGAATCTGCCGCGGTATTCCTCTAAAACGCTGTCCAGACTATCGTTCAGCGGACCGTCGCATACCAGTACCAGCTCGTCTGCGGGGACGGTCTGCAACAACAGACTTTCCAGACATTCACGCAGAAAATCATCTTTATCTCCACTGTACAACGACATAAGCACGCTGTAAGGCTGTAAACCGTTTTCTGTCATTAGGCTCCTCCTTTCCCGTACCTCTCGGATAAATTTTACCATATCATGCCGTGATTGTCAAATTTTTAGTCCTTAAAAAGTGCGGAGCTGAAATCTATACCGCCGGTCAGCGGGTCGTACATAATGTTTTCGCAGCCTTTAGAATAGAAGAAATATTTCGAGCAGTAAGCCAGCGGGATAAACCTGCCGTCGCTGAGCAGCATTTCCTCCGCTTTTTTAGATGATTCAAGGCTCTCGGCGGTATCCGCCAGACGGCTTTGAGAGATCAATCCGGTATATTCCTCTCCCATTTCGGAATAGGGATATTCTCCGCCCTTTGCAAACGCGCCCAGCACCGAATCCGGACGGTTGTACTCACCGTCAAGCTTTGTCAGTGCTATCGTAAAGTTTCCGGTGCTTATCGCCTTATCGTATTCCTCCTGCGAAAGGAAAGAAATGCCGCAATAAAGCTCAAGATTTTTCTGCCAGCTTTGGGTCACGGTCTGGACTGCAGAAATTATCTCGTCGTCGCGCCCCTCTACAGCTATCACGCTAAGCTTTGACAACAGCGAGCCGTCTATCTGCTTTATCGCCTGCTGATAGGCGGCCTGCGCCCTGACAGAGTCTGTCTTTGCGGTAAGAACATCTCCGGCGTACTCGCGGTAATTTCTTCCGCCGCAGAAGAAGGACGGAGCTACCGCCGCGTCAGCCTTTGAATATCCGTACGGCAGGTTGATATTTTCCGTTTCGGCGGCAAACATCAGCGCATACCGCAGAAAGTCGTTTTTAAGCGCGGCGTTTTTTGTATTCATGATCAGCCCATATGTGGAGGTCTTGAATTCGTCGTACTGATGCCCCTCTTTTGACAGCGTCTGCGCCGTTTCACCCGAAACGGCAAGGCACTTTGTCGTTTCCGTTTCAAAATCCGTGACCACCTCTTCCTCCGGCACGATGAAGAAATTCAGCCCGTAGGGACAGACCTCTGTCTTTTCGCTGTATTTTTTATTGACCCTCAGCACAAGATGATTGTCCTCGTGGCTCCAGGGGTCATAGTACCAGTCGTCAAGATAAAACGCGCCGTTTGACGGGGTGGCTTCGGCGGAGAGCCCGTATTTTCCCTGCGCCTTATTGAAATAATCCTCACAGCAGGGCATAGCCGCCGGAAGCGTCAGCATATATAAAAACATCGGCTCCGGTCGGGAAAGCTTTATTATCAGCGTATTATCGTCCTTTGCCGCGACCCCCAGCCTTCCCGCGTCGGACTTGCCCTTGTGCAGCTCCTCGGCGTTTTGTATGCAGTAGAATTTTTCCGCCGCCTGCGCCCTTGTTTCCGGCAGGAACAGCCGGGTAAAGCCGTATACATAATCCTTTGCGGTGCATTTTTTGGAATAGCCGTTTACGTCGGTCCAATAGCGGTCGTCGCGCAGCTTGAAGGTATATGTAAGGCCGTCCTCGGATACCTCCCAGCTTTCGGCTCCGGCAGCGAGAAGATTTCCTTTGTTGTCACATTTTACCAATCCCTCAAAAATGCAGCCTATCAGCAGATATGACTCATCGTCCGCGGCGCACTGAGGGTCGAGCGATCCGGGGTTTGAGGTGATGTCGTATGCAAAGACGTGTCCTTTTCCGTCGTCCTCGGTACAGCCGGAAAACAGCGAAGATATTACAAAAATTATTGCGAGAAGAAATACAGCACGTTTCATTACAGTTCTTTTAACACTACCTTTCCCTCTTTCAGCGACGACTGTACGTCAATAGTACGCTGATTGCTGCTGCCCTTGAATTTAAGTTCATAGCTTTTTTTGCTGAGGACAAACCTGCCGTCCACGATTATATCGGCTATGTACAACAGATTTTTCACGTTTTCGTCCTTTTTCGCCATCTCCAGCAGCTGCTCAAAGGTATATCCGGTATATATCATTATATCGAGATTTGTATTTTCTTTCAGCTTTTTACTTAGATCATACAGCGGTGCCGGCTGACAGAACGGGTCGCCTCCGGAATAGGTAACGCCTTTTAGCAGCGGGTTTTTAACGATATGCTCATATATCTTGTCGGTATCGGCAAGCCTGCCGCCGTTGAAATCGTGCGTTTCGGGATTGTGGCAGCCCTCGCAGTGATGCGGGCAGCCCTGCGTGAATATCGTGTATCTTATACCGGGGCCGTCAACTATCGACTCCGAGACCGTACCGGCCAGTCTGATTTCCAAAATTATCAGCTCTCTTTCAAATATGCTTAAAATTATTATAACGGTTTTCGTCTGCAAAATCAATAGTAAAAATCCGCAAATTTTCATATTTGAGGAAAAATACTTGCAATATGCGGGGAAATAGTGTATAATTAATAATGTATGAACATTTACGGAGACTTTTATTCACAAGCAGAAAGGAAATAACATATGCTGTTTGATATAATTTCCCAGGCGCGGGTCGGCGATCTGACCATGCAGTTCGTTGTAGTAACGGTATTTGCTTATGCCGTGGTGCTGCTGCTCGCAACACCTATCCATGAATGCGCGCACGCTTTCGTGGCGAAGCTGCTGGGCGACGATACGGCGTTTTATTCGGGACGTGTAACGCTGAACCCGGCAAGTCACTTTGATTTGATAGGAACGCTGGGCATTCTTATCGTGGGAATAGGCTGGGCAAAGCCGGTACCGGTAAATCCCACCAGAGCGAGAAAGGTATCCGCCCGCACCGCGATGGCGCTTACCGCCGCGGCGGGGCCGGTGTCAAACGTGCTGTTCTCGTTCGTTCTTATGATCATAGTGCGGTTGGTATCGCTTTTTGCCGATACCGGCAATATGGAAACGATATATTATATATGCTATGCGGTAATGCTTGCCGCGAGCATAAACGTTTCGCTCGCGATATTCAATCTTTTGCCGATACCGCCGTTTGACGGGTCGAGGGTGGTATATGTTTTCCTGAGCGAAAAGAACTATTTTGCGATAATGAAGTATGAGCAGATAATCATGATAGCGGTATTGCTGATATGCTTTACCGGCATACTTTCCGGACCGCTCAGCTTTTTGAATAACGCGGTGATGAAATTCTTATCCTTTGCGACCGGATTTATTCCCGGAAACGATATGGTGCTTGCGATGCTGGGGCTGTCATGACGGATAGTCTTAGCTTTAAGCTGGAGGTTTTTGAAGGGCCTCTCGATCTTCTGCTGAATCTTATAATAAAGCATAAGCTGAATATATACGATATAGAGATATCCAAGCTGTGCGAGCAGTTTTTGCTGTATCTGGAGCAGATGAAACAGGCGGATATCGAGATAGCGGGAGAATTTCTGGAGACCGCGGCGCGTCTGCTGCTGATAAAGTCCTCCGCGCTGCTGCCGAAATACGAGGCGGACGAGCTTAAAAAAGAGCTTGAGGGTGCGCTGATAGAGTATGCGGTGTGCAAACGCATGGCGCTGAGATTAAAAGAAATATACGGCGGAGAGAATATATTCGTGCGTCCGCCCATGCAGATAGAGCAGGACAAGACCTACGCCAACATACACGAGCCGGAAGAGCTGCTGTGGGCGATGTCCAACATCAGCTACAAGACCGAGGTCAGACAATTGCCAAAGGTGGTCACTCCCGTGACCGCTAAGACCTACGTCAGCGTTTTCAGCAAGGTGCTTTATGTGCTGAGAAGGATAATGCGGGAAGATAAGGACGTTTCGGTGGACGAGCTGTTCAAAGGGCAGACCCGCTCGGAGCAGGTGGCGGTTTTCCTTGCGCTGCTGGAGCTTTCCAAAAACAGCAGGATAAAATTTACCGACGACAACAAATATCTGCACTTTGTTGCAAAAGAGGATATAGAGAAAGAATTTTCCTATACTGAGCGGGAGGCTGTCGATGAAGTTCAATGAATATCTGTGCGTTATAGAGGCGATACTGTTCGCGGTGGGCGATCCGATAACGCCGGACAAGATAGCCGAGGCGTCCGGCATAGAGGTCGATACCGTGGCAAAGCTGATAGACCAGCTTGAACGCAGATATAACGTGCAGGAAAGCGCGCTTAAGATAATACGGCTGGACGGCGCTTATCAGATAGTTACCCGCGAGGAGTACGCGCCTTATATCAAAAAAGCGCTGGAGAACAAGCGGCAGGCAAAGCTTTCTCCCGCGGCGATGGAGGTGCTGGCGGTGGTAGCGTACAATCAGCCGGTTACCAAGGCTTTTGTAGAGCAGGTAAGAGGCTCGGACAGCTCGGGAGTTATAAACACGCTTTGCGAACGCGGACTGCTGTGCGAGGCAGGGAGACTTGAGCTGCCGGGCAGACCGCTTACATATAAAACGACGGACGCGTTTTTGCGCTGTTTTAAGCTGGAGAGTCTTAAGCAACTTCCGCCATTGCCGGATAACGACGGTCAGATGGACCTTTCACAGCTCGCGGAGGCGGCTGAAGCGGAGCTTAACGATACGGCAAAAACATCCGGGGATATCGACGCGGAATAAAACTTTAATATCGGCAGATAATTTTACGGAGGGCGTATGAGCTGGATTTGGATAGTTCTCATAGATATTTTGCTCATCATAATAGTAGCCCTTTTCCTGTCGGTAACGGTAAAGGTAAGGCTGACAAGCGAGGCGGATATAAAGATAAAATACGCCGGAATAACTATCCTGACGATACGGCAGGAAACTCCGGAGGAAAAAGCCGCCGCAGAAAAAAAGAAAGCCGAACGCCCCGAACGGGTCGAAAAGGCAAAGGCTAAGCAGGCGAAAAAACAGGCGGCAAAGGAAAAGAAAAAGGCTCGGAAAAAAGCCGAGGAAAAGCCGAAAAAGACGCTCGAAGAAAATCTTGAGCTGGTAAAAGCGCTGTTATACGGCATCAGCAAGCCGGCTAAGCGGTTATTCAGCCATATCAGGGTGACAAACGTCAAGGCGGATATAACGATGTCCGGCGACGACGCGGCCGCCGCGGCGCTGAATTACGGAAGAATGAGTCTGCTTATAAGCTCTGTGCTGTCATTGTTATACTGCACGGTGCGGCTTAGTGTGGATAATATTGAGCTTGGCGTGGATTTTCAAAGCGGCAAGACAGTATATGATATAGGCTTTAAGGTCAAGCTGCGGATAAGCACGGCTTTAGGCTGTGCACTGTGGTTTTTATTCAGGACGGCAAGGAAAATGCTTGCCCAAAGAAAGTCAAAGGGCGGCGTTGCCCCCAAGAAAGGAAATTGAAATGGCAGAACAACACCCAATCAACGGACTTATGGAAACTGCGATGCAGAAGATAAGGGAGCTGGTCGACGTCAACACCATTATCGGCGAGCCTATCACCACCTCCGACGGAACGGTGATAATCCCGATATCCAAGGTCAGCTTCGGTTTTGTGGCGGGCGGTTCAGACCTGCCGGTAAGCGCGCCTAAGGACGTATTCGCGGGCGGCAGCGGCGCGGGGATAACCATCAAGCCGCAGGCGTTTATAGTAGTCCAGCGCGACGGCGAAGTCAAGATGCTGGAAATGGGCGCGGCTCAGGCGGGCGCGCTTGACGGCCTTATCGCCGGAGTACCGGAGCTTATCTCCAAGGTCAAGACCATTTTTGCAAAGGATAAGGACGCCGAGGAATAATCATAATCATGTCCCTTTACGCATAGATATTAAAAAAAGACGGCATTGTGCGCGATAATTTCGGAACACGAAAGCGGAGATTTTTCTGTTGCTTTAGCGACGTTTTGTTTGCGCCGTGCGGAAAGGGACTGACATGTCGGTATTAAAAATATGCGCTGCGGTAGCGTCGATGATGATAGCGCTGTCGATATCGGCGCAGGGTTTAACTTATCTTAAAGATACCAAAACGGATATTACGCTGTCCGCGTCTGCCGCGATACTTATAGAAGCGGACACCGGTACGGTGCTGTATGCGAAGAACGAAAAAGAACACCGTTCGATAGCCAGCACCACCAAGATAATGACCGCGCTGCTTACTATCGAGGCGGGCGACCTTGACAAGCGCTTTACCGTTGATCCGATAGCGATAAACGTCGAGGGTACCTCTATGGGGCTCAAAGAGGGCGATACGGTCACCAGACGCGCTTTGTGCGCGGGTATGCTGCTGCCCTCCGGCAACGACGCCGCGAATGCCGCCGCGATAAGCGTGGCGGGAAGCTCGTCGGCATTTGCCGAAATGATGAACAATAAAGCGGCGGCGCTCGGCATGAGCGACAGCCGCTTTGTCACACCGTCCGGATTAGACGCAGACGGTCAGTATTCCTGCGCGTATGATCTTGCGGTGCTTGCCCGCTGCGCGCTGAAAAACAACGTATTCCGCGAGATATGCGGCAGCGTAAAGCTGAACGAGAAATACGGAAACCCGCCGTATGAACGCACGCTGGTAAATTCCAACAAGCTGCTGTATTCCTACGACGGCTGTATAGGCGTAAAGACCGGCTTTACCGATAACGCCGGGCGCACGCTGGTATCCGCCGCCGAACGGGACGGCGTTACGCTTATCGCGGTGACGCTGAACGCTCCCGACGACTGGAAGGACCACACCAAGCTGCTGGATTACGGCTTTGAAAAGGTGAGACCCACCGACGCGGCGTATGACTGTTCGTCCCTGAGCGTTCCGGTAATAGGGGGAGAGCAGGATTATATAGGCGTAAAGACGACAAGCAGCGCCGCTCTGCCGCTGACCGCCGAACAGAAAGAACAGGTGCAGGTTACTGTGTATCTGCCGAAATTTATCTATGCGGGAGTTACCGCCGGGGAAACGGTAGGCGAGCTGAGATACGAACTGTACGGCAGCGAGATATGCAGCGTCCCGCTTTTGGCTTCGGAAAGCTGCGCGGCAAAGCCCCAGGAGCTGTCTGTTATCGCGCAGTGCGTCAAATTTTTAAGGAGTCTTTTTAATTTTTGATAAAGAGGAAGTATAAATGGCTAAGCTCAGATTACAGAAAATAATCGCGGACAGCGGTTACTGTTCCCGCAGAAAGGCGGAGCAGCTTATCGCCGAGGGGGCGGTAAAGGTAAACGGCCGTCCGGTAACTCTCGGCGACAGCGCCGACCCGCAGGCGGATATAGTCACGATATACGGCGAAAGGATATCCGCCGCTGAGCCTATGCGTTATATAAAATTATATAAGCCGCGCGGCTACGTCACCACCATGTCGGACGAGCACGCGGATAAATTAGTTACCGACCTGCTGACCGGGATAGAGGAAAGAGTATATCCCGTGGGCAGACTGGATAAAAATTCCGAGGGACTGCTGATACTTACAAACGACGGCAGGCTGGCAAACGCGCTTATGCACCCATCTCACCGCGTAAAAAAGCGCTACAGAGTGACTGTGCGCGGCAGCGTGGGAGAGGACAAGCTGCTCACCTTAGCGTCGGGAGTTAAGATAGACAGCGGTATCACCTCACCTTGCACTGTCAGCATACTGACCGAGGAGGAAAAACGCACCGTGCTGGAGTTTATCATCAGCGAGGGGAAAAACCGTCAGATACGCAAAATGTGCGAGGCGGTAAAGCTTGAGGTGGTGCGGTTAAAACGCGTCAGCACCGCAAATATCAAGCTCGGTATGCTAAAGCCCGGCGAATGGCGTGACTTGACGCAGGAGGAGCTTAAAGGCCTGTTTGCGCAGCTTGATATCTCCGGCGGGGGAAAACGAAAATGATAACTATTACCAATGTATCCGATGACAGCGGCGATCTTGTATTTTCGGCGAAAAGCGGGGAAGAGGAGCTGGGCAGGCTGAACGCTTGTATAAAGGAAGATACGCTTGTAATTACCGATATTTCCTCGGAAATGTTTTTGATAGACGGACTTTGCCGTACCGCGATGAATTACGCCTACAACCGGCTTATAAACGCCTGCCGTTTCGATATAAAGGACGAGTCGGTTTTAGCGGAGCTTGTTCGGTTGGGTTTTGTTAAAATAGACGATAATTTTATTTCCGATATAGATAATTTTTTCAATTCTCATAAATCTTGCAAAAAATAGCAGATTGCACCTTGTTATTGACGGGAATTTGAGTTATAATATTAATCGGATAAATATGTTAAAGCATTTACATATAGGAAGGAATGAACCATACATGAAGAAAACCGTTGCCGAGGCGCAGCAGCTGCTTTCCGGCACTGCCGCGAGAGAAAAGCTGCTGTCGCTTTTTGACGAAAATAGCTTTGTTGAACTGGGCAAATACGTTTCCAAAGACGGGAAAGACGCCGCAGTGGTCTGCGGGTACGGCACCGTTGACGGAAAAGAGGTCTACGCTTACGCTCAGGACAGCGGGATAAACAGCGGCGCGATGAGCGTCAGCGCGGCTGTCAAGATAGACAAGGTCTATGAGCTTGCCGCAAAAAACGGAGCGCCTATAGTCGGGATATTTGATTCCAAAGGCGCGGATATAAACGAGGGCATGCAGGTGCTGAACGCTTACGCAAAGATAGCGTCGGCGGGCGCTGCGCTTTCCGGCGTTGTGCCGCAGATAGCGGTGATAGACGGGATATGCGCGGGTACCGCCGCTATGACGGCTTGCATGGCCGACGTTGTGATAATGACGGAAAAATCGGAAATGTTTATGACCGCTCCGTTCGTTTCAGAGGATAAGGCAGACGGTGCGGGCAGCGCGCAGGCGGCTATGCGCTCCGGCGCGGCGTCCGTTACCGTAAAGGACACGGCTGACGCGATAAAAACGGTCAAGCAGCTTATCGCTCTGCTCCCGTCCAACAATCTTGAACCCGCGTATTTTGACTACGAAACGCCGGAAAATACCGCGGAGGTCACCGGACAGCAAAAAGGCGCGGAGCTTATTAACGCGCTTGCCGATACCGAAAGCGCAGTCGAGCTTTATAAGGGCTTCGGTGAGAACATAGTTACCATGCTTGCAAGCCTTAACTGCCATACCGTGGGATTTGTAATGGCGGACAGCGGTAAGCGCCTTTCAAAGGACGACAGCGCAAAGGCGGCGAGATTCATCGGCTTTTGCGACGCATTCTCCATTCCGATAATAACCTTTATCGATACCGAGGGCTTTGCTCTGTCCAGCAAGGACGAGCTTGCCGGAGCTATACGCGACAACGCAAAGCTTGCGCAGCTGTATTCTTCCGCTACGAGCGTTAAGATAGCGGTAATAACCGGAAAGGCATACGGCAGCGCTTATGTGGCGTTTGCTGGAAGCGATATAACGCTTGCGTGGGAGGACGCCGTGATAGCGCCATCCAGCCCCGAAGCCGCGGTAACGTTTTTACAGGGCGCGGCCGATCCGACCGAGACCGCACGGCGCGTCGCAGAATATGAAGAAAGCGAGGCAAGCCCGTTTACCGCCGCGGCATACGGTTACGTCGATAACGTTATCGCTCCGGAGGACACCAAAGCCGAGCTTATAAAAGCAGTGGAGATGCTCTCGGCTAAGAGAGTTTCCTCCCCCGCGAGAAAGCATATCAACTTTGTATATTAATTGAGAGGATGGATAGATATGAAGAAGTATAACATCACCGTAAACGGTACTTCATACGATGTTACCGTAGAAGAAGCCGGAGAGGTATCCGCCGCTCCCGCACCGGCAGCAACGTCTGCACCCGTCGCAAAGCCCGCCGCTAAACCTGTTTCCACAGGAGCGCAGGGCGGAGTAAAGGTGACCGCTCCTATGCCCGGAACGATAGTAGACGTAAAGCTCCAGCCCGGCGCACAGGTAAAGAACGGTACTGTTATTGCGATACTTGAAGCTATGAAAATGGAAAACGACATCGTTGCAAGCTGTGACGGCACGCTTGCCACCGTCAACGTAACTAAGGGTCAGTCGGTCGAGACCGGCGCGCTTATCGCAACGATAAACGCGTAAGACGAAAGGATACGACTGATGGCTAAAGTAAAAATAACCGAAACGGTGCTGCGTGACGCGCACCAGTCGCTGTTTGCTACCAGAATGGCGATGGAGGATATGCTGCCCGCTTTGCCGCTTATCGACAAGATAGGATTTTACTCGGTGGAATGCTGGGGCGGTGCTACCTTTGACGCGTGCCTGCGTTTTCTTAATGAAGACCCTTGGGAAAGACTGCGCATATTAAGACGCGAAATGCCCAATACCAAGCTGCAAATGCTGTTCAGAGGACAGAATATGCTCGGCTACCGTCATTATGCCGACGACGTGCTGGAATATTTCGTTCAGAAGTCGGTGGCAAACGGTATAGACATTATCAGGATATTCGACGCGCTCAACGATATAAGAAACCTTGAGACCGCGGTCAAAGCGGCGAAGAAAGAGGGCGCGCACGCTCAGATAGCCATTTCATATACCACCGGCGACGTGTTCACCGAGGATTATTATGTGGATTACGCTAAGCGTATCGAGGCTGTCGGCGCGGATTCCATTTGTATAAAGGACATGGCGGCGCTGCTTACCCCGTATCATGCCGAAAGCTTAGTCAAGGCGCTGAAAGCTGCGGTAAATATCCCGATACAGCTGCATACGCACAGCACCTCCGGACTTTCCTCAATGTGCCTGTTAAAGGCTATCGAGGCGGGCGTGGATATGATAGACACCGCGCTTTCTCCGCTGGCGCTGGGTACGTCGCACACCCCCACTGAATCGATGGTAGCGGCTTTGCAGGGTTCCGAGTACGACACCGGAATAGACCTTGTGCAATTGCAGGAGCTGCGCCCGTACTTCATGAAGGTAAGACAAAAATACATCGACAACGGTCTGCTCGACCCGAAGATGCTTGCGGCGGACGCAAACGCGCTTATATATCAGGTGCCGGGCGGAATGCTGTCAAATCTGCTGTCACAGCTTAAACAGGCGGGCAAGGAGGATAAATTCGACGAGGTGCTCAAGGAAGTGCCGCGCGTAAGAGCCGACGCGGGTTCTCCTCCGCTGGTAACGCCCTCCTCCCAGATAGTGGGAACTCAGGCGGTGTTCAATATCATCACCGGCGAGCGTTATAAGATGGTGACTAAAGAGTTTAAGGAAATGGTAAAGGGCAATTACGGCAGAACGCCCGTACCTATCGACCCAGAATTCAGAAAGAAGATACTCGGCGACGAGGAGCCTATAGACTGCCGTCCCGCCGACCTTATCGAACCGGAGCTTGAAAAGCTGAAAGCAGAGGCCGCACGCTGGGCTCAACAGGACGAGGACGTTTTAAGCTACGCGATGTTCGGTCAGGTAGCGGAGAAATTCTTTGAAAAGCGATTAGATAAACAGCTTGCCATCGACGCAGAACACGCCGATAAAGAAAATAAAGTAATGCCTGTATAAATTACTCTCCCCGTTGTATCATATCAACAACGGGGAGATTTTTATTTTGAACAAAAAAACGGTAGAGGCTTTTGACCTCTACCGAAATTCTTTCCGTCAGTTTTTTAAGAAATTATTACTTTCTTTTTCTTGCTATAACAGCCGCGCCTGCCGCGATAACTGCGATACCTGCCGCAGCTGCGATACCCTCAGCGCCGGTCTCAACATTAGGCTTGCTTGAATCGCCGGTGGTAGGGGCTTCGCTCTCTGCGGGAGTCTCGCTCTCTGCGGGAGTTTCAGCCTCAGCGGGAGCTTCGTCGATAGTACCTACGCCTATTTCAAGAGCGTTAAGAGTAACGCCGTGACCCATGAACGCGATACCTGCGGTCTTGATGGTTTCGATAGACGCTTCCGGCAGACGGAAGTTTATCTCGGTCTTATCGGGGTCAAGAGTGTAGGTGTCCTTGCTTTCGGAAAGCTCAAGGTCGGTGATGCCTTCGATAAGCGGCCAGCCGGTGTCGTTTACCATCGGCTTTACGCACCAGTATGCTTCACTTTCCGGACCGTCGGCAAGAGTCTTGTCTGCGGTGTAGGTGATAGTGATGACGGTATCAGCGTCAACGCTTTCAAATTCACTTCCGGGAACGGTAATGCTTGCGCTCCAGCCGGTCATAAGGTCGGTATTCAGGTCATAAGCAAACGAGCTTACCGCCATAGCGGAAACAGCGGCTGCGGCTGCGGTAACAGCTGCGAGGATCTTCATCTTTTTCATGATATTTTTCCTTTCGTGTATGTGGTTTTCGGAAATCTCCCGCGCTTTAGCTTTGAGAGCTTTCCCTTTGACTATATCTTACCACCGTGCCGAGGGCAAATATATCATGATTTTAATTTTTATATTAAAAATTCGGCATGTTTTTATTATTCTCCCCAGTGAACGCGGAAAAATTTCTTGCGGTACTCTTTTGGGGTATAGCCGGTGTTTTTCTTAAAGGTCTGTATGAAATGACTTTCCGAGCTGAATCCGAGATAATTCGATATCTCTATATTAGTATATTCGGAAAATTTCAGCAGATTTTCCGCCGCCTCGGTCCGCTTTTGCGCGATGTACTGAGAGATAGTCATGCCCATTTCACTGTGGAACAGCTTTGACAGGTACGGCGCGCTGAGCCCGCACACCTGCGCCAGCTCCTCCAGCGTTATCCTGCTGTGCAAATGCTTTGTGATATGGTCAAGACAAAGCGTTATCGGTTTGGAATTCATTCCCTTTTTGGAAATGATACGCATGCGTTCTATATAATCCTCTATAAGATTGCGGTGTATGTTGTTTACCTCTTCGATAGAGGAACAGCGGTCTATCCTATTTATATATATGTCGCTAATGCTGTAGGCGGTCTCCATATCCATACCGCCCTCTATGACATATCTTGTGATGAACGCCACGGTTATTATAAGATGGTACTTGTGATTGGTAAGCGGATCGCGGCTCAGCTTGCCGAAACCCTCTCCCGAAAGCGGCTTGAACAGACGCTTTGCCTCCTCGGCGTCGCCGTCCTTTATCGCCTGGAAAAATTTCATTTCCCTATCGTATGCAAGATGGCTCTCCTGATTTTCTCTGCTTTCAAACATGCTTTGGCTGAGTTTATCATTTATCTTCATATCATTTTCTCTCCCGGGCAACGGCGGTTAAACTCCCTATGATGTAAATATATCATAAATTTCAGAAAAAAGCAATAAACTTTTGATATTTAACGCAAAAATTTGATACGAAGAGAAGCAAAAACACGCTACAATATAACTAAAGACGGTCGAAAGACCGAAATCACGTTGGAAAGGAAAAAAATCATGACATCGTTAATCAAAAAAATCACAGCTTTGACTTTAGCCGGCGCATGTCTTGTAAGCGTTACCGCGTGCAGCTCTCAGAGCACGACGACTTCGGGCGGCGGCAGCACTACCGCACCGGCAACGACCGAGCCTCCCGCTACCTTTAACGAGCAGGAGCAGTCACAGATAAATGAGATAGAGGTAGACGGAGCCGAAAAGCTGGAGAATCCGTTAGTAACTACCCTGCTGGCAGGCTGGGACCTCAATCCCGAAAAGGGCAAGCCGAAATCGGTCGAGCTGGAAATGTTCGAGAACGTTTACGGCGGTAAGATCGAAAACATCAACTGCACCTTTGACGAGCGTTTTTCCAGGCTCGCTACCCTTGTTGCGTCGGACGACGCGCCGGATATGTTCAGTGCGGGCGACCTCGACGTGTTCCCCAAGGGCGTATACACCAATATCTTCCAGCCTATGGACGATATAGTTGAATATGACAGCGATCTGTGGGCTCCCATGAAGTCGATAAACGACAAGTTCGTATTCAACGACGGACACTATGTTGCGGCTGTTTCGGCAGACTGTGGCGTGGTAATGATCTACAACCGCAAGAGAGTAGAGGAAAATAACCTTGACGATCCCGCAGACCTTCTGGAAGAGGGCAAATGGGACTGGGACAGCCTGTACTCCATGATGGTAAAATTCTGCGATAACGACGAGGAGAACGGCGCTCTTGACGGTTGGTGGTTTGAAAGCGCTATATCCCTTACTACCGGCGTACCTTATATAGACGTGGTAGACGGTACTATCGTACAGAACCTTGACAACGCGCTGATAGAAAAGGCGCAGAACTACATGCTCAAGCTCAAGACCGAAAAGCTTCCTGTAGATAAGGCGGCAAACGGCTGGCAGGTAAATCCGCAGGCGGTAAAGGCCGGCAAGACTTTGTTCTACCCGGTAGGCATCTGGGCATTGTACACCTCCAATTTCAACGAGGATTACGGCGAGTATGAGGATATCATGTTTGTACCCATGCCGAAATGCCCCTATGTTGACGATTATTATCTTCCCGCGGCTATCACCGGATTCTCGCTTTGCGCAGGCGCTAAGAACCCCGAGGGCGTCGGCGCTTATCTGAAGTGCGCTATGCTGGCAAGAGACGACGAGACGGCTAAGGAAATAAGCAAGAAACAGCTGTTTGAGGATTATCACTGGAATCAGGATATGTACGACATGCAGCAGAAGGTCGTAGAAATGACCGCAGAGCATCCTATGTTCGAGTTCTACACCGCGGTATCCGCTAAGCTCCACGACCTTATAAACAACCCCATGAAGGAGACCTTCAACAACGGCGTTTCCTGGACACAGACCAAGGAATCCATGAAGGCCGCTGTACAGGGTGAGATTGACAAGGTAAATGCCGATCTCGAAAAGATAAAGAAGCAATAATCTTCATTGTTACCTCAAATATATAAACCTAAAGCCGCGCGTCAGCGCGGCTTTAAGCTTGTTTGGGAGGAAAAAGTAAATGAAGATAGGCAAAAGAAAAAAGCCTTTTCATTTTTATTGAAAAAGCTCTATTTATTTTTAATAAATTGAAAAAGGAAATCACAACTTAAGTTTGTAATTATCTGCATTTTGATTATTTCTATCGTTGAGTTCCTTTTTTATTTGTGCAAGCTCTTCGCTGTTTAGCGTCCTGCCATTATTTAGTATTCGCAGATTACTCCAATTTGATTTATCGACACGAGTAAGCGAATCCAGTTTCACAAAAGACGGTTTCAAAAACGGTGGGTTATATTTATGTATAACCATATTAGCAGCATAGGCTAGTTTTCTTTCTTTTCCTTCTATTGATGAAACGTTCAAAACTTCGATATATTTTTCTGTAACCGTTACAACAAGATATGTTCTGTTGTATTTCGGAGTTTCGCCATCCGGAAAGCGAATCATTCCTAATACGCCGTGACCTTCGATAAAATCCATCAAAAAATCACCAACTTCCCGTTGTCCATATAAATACTGTAAGAATCATCTTCCGGCCCAGCTTGTGAAAACGCAATAAGTTCGTTCATAATTTCGTCCGTTAATTCCAAATCGTCATAAAAAAAGGTTATGCCGTTTATCGTTTCGGAATGTACAGCTTTGTTTTCTCCGATTTTATATGCGTTTATGATCTCGCGCATACGCTTTATATCTTCGGCGTAAACCGTCATATTTACCACCGAATCTGTTTTGACGTGATAACCATCATTCCGCATTCCGTTTTTATATGCCTGTTTCCAAAACGAAAACTCGTGATTGATTTCTGACAGTTCCCGCGCTGATGCTTTTCCAAAAACATTCATAGCAAAATTTAGAATGCTGTATTCTCGCTCGGAGAAGTCCGGCTCGAATTTTTCGCTATCATTCTTAAAATTTTTATAGTCGTTTTTGTATCTCAACCGTACTTTTTCAACTACACAGCCGTTTTCAAACGCTAAAATCGGTTCATCAAACAATGGCTCACCATATTCAGCTATACTAGCTAAATTAGCAAGTGCCAGCAGCTTTTGAAGTTTCATGTTTCCGTCATAAGTGTTAGGAACGGAATCTGCTCCGTTTTTTATGAACCACTTTGCAAAATCATACACATCTCTCATCGCGGCAACCATCCTTTCTTAAATTTTGCCTCTTTCTTTAATTATATCACCGGCTTTCTATCCTGTCAACAGTAAAAAATTATTTCTCTTTCTCCTGTATTGTATTGCCTAAACTCTGCACGTTTTTCAGTTTTTCTTCAAGCTGATCGATTTTTTCTTGCTTCTTCTTAATAATCTCGTTGTTGCTTTTTATTGCTGCATTTTCGGTGCTCGCAAACTAAGAGCCGGACGTATATATCCGGCTCTCTTTATATAGTTATCTTTTCTTTTGTTTACTCTTTAGTGAACTTCACCCATTGATATTCGGCGGTCAAGGGAGTTTTGCCGTCGTACTTGTTCAGCCACTCGTCAACGTCTATGCCGTTCCAGGTGTTCATCATTATCTTGCTTTCGGTCACCGGAATGCTTTCCTCAGCGGTGTATACCGCCTCGCCGTCAACGTACCATGTTATGCTGTCCTTTGCCCACTTGAAGCCGTAGGTGTGGAAATCTTCCGTCGCATCAAAGCCCAGGTCGTATATCTTTTCATGATTTCCCACGCCGTCGGTGAAGTAGTTGAACTGAACTATCGTGGTATCCTTGCCGAGGAACTCGATGTCTATCTCGTCCCACGGGTTATTGTCGGACGGTCCGGTGTAGGTGAAGAAGGACGATACCACGCCGTCGTTCTTGATAGGTTTCATCGATACCTCGTACATACCGTAGCCGTAAAAGCCTTTGCTGCGGTATTCCGCGCCGGAATAAGTGTCCGGGTCAAGGTCGGCGTTTATGCTGAGCTGCATTGCGCCGTTTTCGAAGGTCACGTTGCTGTCGCGCCAGGTGCAGTTGAACATTCCGCCGTTTGTCCAGCCGTTGGATTTTTCAAACAGAGGGGATTCCCCGTTGGTAAAATCCGCGTTCACGTTACCGTCGTCTGCAACGCTTTGCTCTTCGGGATCGGTGCTTTGTGCTTCGGAAGCGGTGCTTTGTGCCTCGGAAGCGGTGTTTTGTGCTTCGGAAGCGGTGCTTTGTGCCTCGGAAGCGGTGCTTTCAGTCTGCGCGGGCGCGGAAGTTTCATTTGCCGAGCAGGAGCAGAGTATCAGCGCACAGCATATCGCGCTGAGCAGCGCGCCGCTGTATTTTTTCATTTTCATTGTGTTACCTCCTGTATTAATGCCGCAGGGTACAAGCCCTGTTCTCTGCTTTTATTATACTATCGTTATAGGCGGGGGTATATCGTATTTTTAATTTTTATTATATTATTTTTGTGTTAATAAAAAATCACCCTTTCGCAGCGGCATTCATATTATTATAACGGGGTGAGCTTATGGAAAATACAAAGCCGCTTTCACAGCTTAACATAGGAGAAAGCGCGCGGGTATGCAGCATATCGGCAAGCGCCGGTCTGCGGCGGAGATTTCGCGATCTGGGACTGATAGACGGCACGAAAGTAAGCTGCGCGCTTATAGGCGGCGGAATGTCGGCGTATCTTATACGCGGCGCGCTTATCGCTATAAGACAGGAGGACGCCGAAAAGATAGAGGTGTCAAAGTCGGAGTGGCTTTAATAAAACGGGAGCAAATACTCCCGTTTTTTTATCGTAAAAATCGTGAAACACTTGTAATCCGATCGAAAAAATGGTAAAATAGTACGGGAAATAAACTGCGTTTTCGGAGAGTGATTATATGAATCCCAGACTGGATTACCTCAGAGAAAAATCGAATAAGCTGTCCCGCTCTCCCGGAGTGTATCTGATGAAGGACAAGACCGGCAAGGTCATCTATGTCGGAAAGGCAAAGGCGCTGAAAAATCGCGTTACCACCTATTTTCACGCGCTGGAGAGCCACAACGCAAAAACGCTCAAGCTGGTGGACAATATCTATGATTTCGATTTTATCGTTACCGCGAGCGAGCTTGACGCTTTGGTATTGGAATGCAGCCTTATAAAGCAGTACAATCCGAAATACAACATTCTGCTCAAAGACGATAAGGGCTACAATTATATAAAGATAACCCGCGAGGATTATCCCAGAATAACCTACGCGCTCAACTGCAAGGACGAGGCGGACTATCTCGGCCCGTATACCAGCGGCTATACCGCAAAGCAGGCGGTAGAGGAGGCAAATCGGATATTCATGCTGCCCTCCTGCCATAAGAGCTTTCCGCGCGATTTCAATAAGGAACGCCCCTGCCTTAATTATCATATCAAGCGCTGTATGGGCGTCTGCCGCGGAAAGATAAGCAAAGAGGAATACGCAAGCATAATCGCCGCCGCGATGGACTATATGCGCAACGGCAGCAAGGTAAGCGTCGAGCAGATGACCGAGGAGATGAACGCCGCCGCTGAGCAGCTGGAATTTGAAAAGGCAGCGCGGCTGCGCGACCGTATCCATGCTATAGAGCGAATGAAAGACGGGCAGGGGATAATCTCGGACAAGGAGTACGACTTTGACGTTATAGGACTGGCTCAAAACGCCGAACTTGTCAGCGTCGCCGTGATAAAATACCGCGGCGGCAGGATAGTCGATAAGGAGAATTTCTTTCTCGGTGATGAATATGACGCGGGTCAGATGCGCTCAGACTTTTGCGTAGAGTATTATTCCAAGCGTCAGGACGAGATACCGCGCCGGATATATATCGACGAGGAGATAGAGGACGCCGAGCTGCTGGGCGAGTATTTTTCAAATCTCAGGGGTCACAAGGTCGTCCTTTCCGTACCTAAACGCGGAGAGGGCGTATCCCGTGTTTTAATGGCGAAGCAGAACGCCGCGGAATATCTTGCGCTGAGGGTAGGCAGGACGGTAAAGGAGATAAACGCGCTGGAGGATCTGGCAAAATTGCTCGGACTTCCTAAAACGCCGATGATAATCGAAAGCTATGATATTTCCAACATCGGCGAGGACGCACGCGTCGGCGGAATGGTGGTGTACCGCAACGGCAGACCGTATAAGGCGGGCTACCGCAAATTTGCGATAAAATATGTGCAGGGACAAAACGACTATGCTTGTATGCAGGAGGTATTGGAGCGCAGGCTGCGCCGCTACCTTGACGGGGACGAGGCGTTTAAGCCGCTGCCGGACCTTATATTACTGGACGGAGGAAAAGGACACGTCAGCGCGGTAAAGCAGGTGCTTACCGAGCTTGAACTGGATATACCGCTGTTCGGGCTGGTAAAGGACGACAAGCACCGCACCCGTGCGATAGCCGCCGAGGGCGGGGAGATAGAGATAAAAGCGAATAAAAAGCTGTTCTCGCTGCTCACCGGCATACAGGACGAGGTACACAGGTTCTCCATCACTTTCCAGCGCAAAAAGCATAATAAACGCACTTATCAGCTTGAGCTTACCAAAATACCCGGTATAGGCGACGCAAAGGCTTTAGCGCTGATAAAGCGCTTTAAGACAAAGAGCAGACTTAAAAGCGCGTCGCCGGAAGAGCTTTCCGAGGCCGCAAAGATCAATGCGGCAAAGGCGCAGGAGGTCTACGATTTTATACAGGAGAATTTCTGAGATGGTGGTTTCGGTGTAAAAAATACGAAATATATATAAAAATGCAGGATTTTATAAAGGAAGATCGAAAGCCGAAGAAGTATATAATATACAGAACGGATAAAAGGAGAAATTTGCGCTTTGCCGAGTACGGTCGGCAATTTTGTTTCGCAAAACCTTACAAAAACTCGAAAGGAGAAATGCTTGCTTTGCAAGCATGATAATAAAGATGAGAGTTATTACCGGACTTGCCAAGGGCAGACGGCTGAAAGCTCCGGAGGGACTGGACGTGCGGCCTACCGCCGACGGGATAAAAGAGGCAATGTTCAGCGCGATACAGTTTGAGATAGAGGGCAGCGTGGTGCTGGACATGTTTGCCGGTACCGGACAGCTCGGGATAGAGGCGTTGAGCCGCGGCGCGAAAAAGGCGGTGTTTGTAGACAGCAGCAGGGAATCCGTCGCATATATACGGCAAAACCTCGAACATGTCGGATTTAGCGATAAAGCGGAGGTGATAAACATGCCGAATACCGCGTTTTTGCGCAGCAGCGCCGAAAAATTCGATATAGCGCTGCTGGATCCTCCGTATGAACGGCGATTGGTGCAGAAATCCCTTCCCGCGCTGGTCGAAATGATGACGGAGCGAGGCGTGATAATCTGCGAGCATGAGGCGGGGTTAAAGCTGCCGGAGCAGGTGGGGGATTTTGTTATTACCAAAACAAAGCGGCACGGCAAAATAGGCGTTACCATATACCGCAGGCCGGAAAACGACGATCGATAAAGGGGAAAGATATGAAACTTGCTATATATCCGGGCAGCTTTGATCCGGTGACTAACGGACATATAGAGATAATCTCACGTGCGTCCAAATTGTTTGACAAGCTGATAGTGCTGGTGTCCGTGAATATGTTCAAGCCCGCCAGCTTTACTATAGAGGAGCGTAAGGAACTGCTGGAGGAAACGGTGGCGCACGAGGGATTTACCAACGTGGAGGTGGACAGCTTCGACGGACTGCTGATAGATTATTTCAATCGGCGCAAGGCGGACGTGATAGTCAGAGGACTGCGCGCGATAACCGATTTTGAATATGAATTTCAGATGGCGCAGACCAACCGTCGGCTGTGCTATAAGGCGGAAACTATCTTTCTCGCGTCAAAGACCGAATACACCTATCTGTCATCAAGTATGGTAAAGCAGATAGCGACATTCGGAGGGGATATAAGCGATTTTGTGCCGGAGTATATACTCGACCGGATAGTTAAAAGGCTTAAAAAGTAAAAGAAAGGGTGGTCAAAAATGAGCATCGACGAAATTTTAGACGCAATGGACGAAGTGCTTGACAATGCCAAGCAGATACCGTTTACCGGAGGAAAATCCACGGTAGACGTGAACGAATTCAGGGACTACATCAGCCAGGTAAGACTGAATCTCCCCGGCGAGATAAGACAGGCGCAGGCATTGGTAAACGACCGCAAGGTCATAATCAATGACGCGCGCGCCGAGGCGGACAGCATAATCCGCAAGGCGGAGGAAAAGGCAAAGCAGATGGTAAGCGAAGAGGTGATAACCAAACAGGCGCAGCAGCGCGCTCATGATATACTCACCTCCGCGCAGACTAAGGCTAAAGAGATACGCACCGCCACAAACGACTATGTAGAAAGCATGCTCAGCCGGGTGGACGAGCTGCTCGCGGACAATCTGTCCGACGTAAGAAAGACCAGAGCGTCGCTTAACAAAAGCGGCAAGGCGTAAGCGTGGGCTATAAGACCGTACAGGAGCACGCCGAGGCGTCGTTTACCGAAAAGCGCTCGGAGTTTATCGGGCGGGTATGCCACGTCACCGACGAGGAAAGCGCCGTCGCGTTCATAAACAAGATACGCTCTCAAAACCGCAAGGCGACGCATAATTGTTATGCCTATGTGCTGAGAGATAACAACATATCCCGCCACAGCGACGACGGAGAGCCGGGCGGCACCGCCGGCGCGCCTATTCTCGAGGTATTGCAAAAGGCCGGTGTTACCGATACGGTATGCGTCGTGACCCGCTATTTTGGAGGAATACTGCTCGGCGCGGGCGGATTGGTGCGCGCCTACTCAAAAAGCGCGTCGCTGGCATTGGATGCCGCACAGCTTGTATATATGGAGCTGTCGGACAGCATACGCGCGAAGTTTTCGTACAGCTTTTACGGAAGCGTCAGCGCGGCGATGACTGCGGCGGGAGCGATGATACGCGATACGCGATACGCCGACGAAGTGGAGATATATGCGGATATCCGCAAGGAGGATACCGACGCATTGCTTAAAAAGCTGACGGATATATGTTCCGGCGGTATCTCGTTTGAGATACTGTCATCGGGATACCGTGAGTTTAAGTAAAAAGGATTTTTCCGCGTTTAACAGTATATAATATTATACAGCGAAAACATCAAAAAAGGGAATGATACATATAAAATGAGCAAAACACCGCGTGAAATCACGATGGACATCGAAAATATGACATTGTCAAAATACGCCTGCAAAAGCTCCGATACTATAGGCCGCGACGTGTACGAAACGCCCTGCGATATACGCACCGAGTTTCAGCGGGACCGCGACAGAATAATACACTGCAACTCTTTTCGCAGGCTGAAGCATAAGACGCAGGTGTTTCTGATACCGAAATCCGACCACTACCGCACCCGCCTGACGCACACCCTTGAGGTGGCGCAGATAGCTAGGACGGCCGCGAGAGCGCTGAGGCTGAACGAGGATCTGACCGAGGCTATCGCGCTGGGACACGATCTTGGGCATACGCCGTTCGGTCACGACGGGGAAAGAACGCTTGACAGCCTTTATTCAAAGGGGTTCAAGCATTATCTGCAAAGCCTGCGCGTGGTGGAGCATATCGAAAAAAACGGAGAGGGACTGAACCTTACCGCCGAGGTAAGGGACGGTATAGTCTGCCATACGAACGGCGTTGCGAAAACGCTGGAGGGTCAGATGGTAAAATTTTCCGATAAGATAGCATATATAAATCACGATATCGAGGACGCGATACGCGCCGGAATTTTGCGGCAGGAGGACCTTCCCGAACGAACGGTAAAGGTGTTGGGAGCGACAAAGAGTCAGCGTATAACCACGCTGATAAAGTCGATAGTCGAAAACAGCACCGACACTATAAAATACGACGAAGAAACAAAGCAGGCGCATGACGAGCTTAGAAAATTCATGTTCGACAACGTTTATTACGCGCCCTCCACCAATGCGGAAAAGGGTAAGGCCTGTCGTATCGTGGAATATCTGTATAAATTTTTCAAGGATAATCCCGACAAGATGCCGCAGCTTTATCAGGATTTTGCAAAAAAATATGATACCGAGCTTGCCGTCTGCGATTTTATCAGCGGCATGACCGATGATTTTGCGGTGGATTATTTTATGGAATTGTCCATACCTAAGAGTTGGTCGTTATAAAGGGGGTGGCGCGTTGAGATTGTCCGACGACTTTCTTATGCAGGTCAAAGAAAGCAACGATATTTATGACGTTGTTTCTTCGTATGTGCCGCTGAAAAAGACCGGCTCGGATTACGTTTGCTGTTGTCCGTTCCATTCGGAGAAAACGCCCTCCTGCCATATTTACATGGCGACGCAGAGCTTTTACTGCTTCGGCTGCGGGGCGGCGGGAGACGTTATAAATTTCGTGCGGCTGTATGAAAACCTCGATTATATGGAAACCGTGCGGTTTTTAGCGCAGCGCGCCGGAATACCCATGCCGGAGGACGGCGGCGACGACGGAGCGCGGGCGCGTACCAGAATGCTTGAGATGAACCGCGAGGCGGGTAAGTTTTTCCACAGGACGCTGTTTTCTCCGGAGGGGAAAAAGGGACTGGATTATCTTATCGGGCGCGGCCTTACCGAGCGCACTATAAAGACCTACGGGCTGGGTTATGCCACCGAGGACTGGGACAGACTTAAGCGGCACATGAACAGTCTCGGCTATAACGACGAGGAGCTGGAGGCGGCGTCGCTGCTGTCAAAGGCTAAAAACGGAAAGCGATATTACGATTTTTTCCGTTATAGGGTAATGTTTCCGTTTTTTGACGTAAGAGGAAACGTCGTCGGTTTCAGCGGCAGAGTGATAGGCGGCGATGATACCAGAAAATACTTAAATACCAGAGGCACACTTGTATATAATAAAAGCAGCTTTCTTTACAGCATGAATCATGCGAAAAACACCAAAGAAAGCAGCCTTATCCTCTGCGAGGGAAATCTGGACGTGATAACGCTGTATCAGGCGGGCTTCAAAAATGCGGTTGCGACCTGTGGTACGGCGCTGACCGACGTCCACGCGAGAAAAATAGCGAATTTAGGCTTCAAAGAGGTTGTCGTTTCGCTGGACAGCGACGAGGCGGGTCAGAAAGCTACCGCTAAGGCGATGAATATACTTTCAAACGTCGGGATACAAACGCGGATACTGAAAATGCAGGGCGCTAAAGACCCGGACGAGTATATAAAAAAATTCGGCAGCGAGGCGTACCGGATACTGCTCAATAAATCCGAATCCGGCATGGATTTCGAGCTGGAGCGGATAGGCAGGGGACTCGACCTTGATTCCACCGGCGGCAAGTCTGAATATCTGCGCCGCGCGGTGACGCTCATCGCCGGAACGCCAAACCCGATAGACCGCGCGGTATATATAGCCGCCGCGGCTCAGACCACCGGAGTGGCAAGGCAGAACGTGGAGCTTGCGGTGCAGCAGGAGCGAAAGCGTCAGCAAAACCGCGACGAAAAGAAAGAACGCAGCGAGATCATCTCCGGTGCGTCACAGCGCGACAGGATAAATCCCGAGGCTAAGAAGTATCCTACCGAGGTATCGGCGGAGCGCGGGATAATCGCGTTTTTGATACATTCGCCGGATTATCTTTCCAGAATATGCGAAAAGCTGTCGCCGGAGGATTTTCCCACCGAGTACAACCGCAGGCTGTACCTTGAGATAGTCGCCGCGATAGGCAGCGGCAGAGAGGTAAATCTTACCACGCTCGGCTTATCGCACAGCGGCGAGGAGATATCGGCGCTGGCAAGTCTGATAAGAGAGAACAACGAGCTTCCGTACAGCGTCGAAAGGCTGAACGATCATATAAATAAGCTTATCGAGTTCAGAGATAAGAAAAACCGCAAAAGCGCGGGAAGTATGACAGACGATGAGCTGCGGAATTTAGCCGACAGGATAAAGACTATAAAGGAATGAATAAAGAAAGGATGAGTAAAATGGCTGACAGCAAGATAAACGAGCTGATAAACCACGGCAAGCAGAGCGGTAAGCTCACCACCAAAGAGATAACCGACGTGCTTGAAGAGCTGGATTTTGACGCGGAAGAAATAAACAAGCTCTATGATGACTTTGAAAGCAGCAACATAGAGATAGTGGACGATTTTTCCGCCGATGAAGATCTTGACAACGCGCTGGACTTTACCGACGCGGAGGACCTCGACGCCTCTTTGTCCGCAGAGGGGATAGCGATAGACGATCCGGTCAAGATATATCTTAAGGAGATAGGCAGAGTGCCGCTGCTCACTACCGAGGAGGAAATAGAGCTCGCCACCCGTATGGCTCAGGGCGACAAGTACGCGAGAAAGCGCCTCAGCGAGGCGAACCTCAGACTGGTAGTAAGCATCGCAAAAAGATACGTCGGCAGGGGCATGCAGTTTCTTGACCTTATCCAGGAGGGAAACCTCGGACTTATCAAGGCGGTGGAAAAATTCGATTATACCAAGGGATATAAATTTTCTACCTATGCCACATGGTGGATAAGACAGGCGATAACTCGTTCCATCGCGGATCAGGCAAGGACGATAAGAATACCTGTCCACATGGTGGAAACTATTACAAAAGTGAAAAAGGTATCAAGTCAGCTGCTGCACGAAAACGGTCATGAGCCTACCGCTAAAGAGATAGCCGACAGGCTGGGCATTTCGGTGGACAGGGTACGCGAGATAATAAGGATATCGCAGGACCCTGTTTCGTTTGAAACTCCTATAGGCGAGGAGGAGGACAGTCACCTCGGCGATTTTATCCCGGACGAGAACGCGCCCGCACCCGCGGAGGTCGCCAGCCGAACCTTGCTTAAAGAGCAGCTCGGCGAGATATTAGGCACTCTCACCGACAGAGAGGAAAAGGTGCTGCGCCTGCGCTTTGGCTTAGAGGACGGACGTCCCCGCACGCTTGAAGAGGTGGGCAGGGAATTCAACGTCACCCGTGAGCGTATACGTCAGATAGAAGCAAAGGCGCTGAGAAAGCTCAGACATCCTTCAAGAAGTAAAAAGCTCAAGGATTTCCTTGACTGACGGGTGAGCTTATGCACATTACTTTACAGACCGATTACGCGATAAGGATAACCGACCTGCTGTTTTCCGGCGGAGAGGGCGCGCGGTTCGACGCGAAAACCATTTCCGAGCGAACGGATGTGCCGCAGAATTTCGCGCTTAAAATACTGCGTATACTTGCGGAAAAAGGGATAGTCAATTCCTACAAGGGAATGAAAGGCGGCTATGAGCTCGCAAAAGGCACCGAGCAGCTTTCAGTCTACGACATAGTTACCGCTATAGAGGGTACATATAAATTCAGCCGCTGCCTTGACGAGCATTACAACTGCACCCGCAGCGCAAACGAATTGCCTTGTTCTTACCAAAGGGCGTTTGCGCGTATCTCACAAAACGTTTGTGAGGAGCTTAAAAAGCTCAAATTCCGTGAAATGCACAGCAAATAAAAATTTTAACGGGGAGATATATGGACGCATTTTTTGATTGGCTTACAGATATAAACAGTGTACTTCAGGATTTTATATGGTCTAAGATAGGGATAATATTACTGCTGTGTACCGGCATTATAATGACCTGCTGCACGAAATTTTTCCAGCTTTCGCATTTAGGCCACTGGCTAAAGCAAACGATAGGCAGCGTGTTCAGCCGAAACGGCTCGGCTACTAAAAAGACGGACAAAAAGACGATATCGCAGTTTCAGGCGCTGTGTACCGCGCTTGCCGCGACTATGGGAACAGGAAATATCGCCGGAGTTGCCGCCGCCGTTATGATAGGCGGACCCGGCGCGGTATTCTGGATGTGGGTAGCGGCATTTTTCGGAATGATGACGAACTTTTCCGAAAATGTGCTCGGCATATATTACCGCCGAAAAAATAAGGACGGAGAATGGTCGGGCGGCGCGATGTACTACCTCGCTGACGGATTGGGCGGCAAAAAGCACTGCCGACTGTTCGGGCGTATTCTTGCGGTGATGTTTTCCGTGTTTGTTATCCTTGCCTCATTCGGCATAGGGAACATGGGTCAGATAAACAAGATAACGCTGAATCTTGAATCGGCATTTTTCTCCGGCATAGACCTCGGCGAGATAGGCGGCATCTCGGTGCTGAGCCTTATAATAGGCGTAGTGCTTATGATACTTGCCGGGCTTATCATCCTCGGCGGATTGCAGCGTATCGCGTCGTTTGCCGAAAAGATAGTGCCGTTCATGGCGGTAACCTACATAGTAGGCTCGCTGATAGTGTTTTTTGTACATATCGGCTCGGTGGGCGATATGTTCGCCGCGATATTCCGCTTTGCGTTCAGCGTTGACGCGGCGGCAGGCGGAGCGGCGGGCGTTATTATAAGAAAGGTGATAACCGAGGGATTTAAGCGCGGAGTGTTCTCTAACGAGGCGGGTCTTGGCTCGTCGGTAATGGTACATTCCTCCTCAAACGTAAAAGAACCGGTAAAGCAGGGCATGTGGGGTATATTCGAGGTGTTCATGGACACTATCGTAGTATGCACCATGACCGCGATAGTTGTGCTTTCCTCCGGTTATATCGACCTTCAGACAGGAATGGCTGCCGAGGGAGCAAACGACGCTACTTTGGTATCCCAGGCGTTCGGCAATGTATTCGGCGCGCCGGGTGAGATATTCATAGCGCTGGCTATGCTGATGTTCGCATTTACTACCGTGCTTGGCTGGTCGCATTACGGCTCAAAGGCGGTGGAATATCTTTTCGGCGACCGCGCTATAAAGGTATATAAGGTGATATTCGTATTGATGATACTGTCCGGCGCGGTGATGACCTCCACCCTTGCGTGGGATATATCCGATACCTTTAACGGCTTCATGATGGTACCGAACCTTATCGGAGTGCTTACGCTGTCGCCTTTGGTCGCAAAAATCACCAAAAATTACGTTGACCGCAGGATAAAAGGCAAAAACGAAGAGCCTATGCTGTCCTTTGACCCGAAGATACAGGAAGAGGCAAAGGCAGCTTTGATAGAAGAATACGGTGAAACGGAAAAGCAACAGCCGGTATCGGTATAGCACTACCCGCCCGATTATATTTTCGGGCGGTTTAATTTTTTTAAGAAAATTAGATCCTTTTTGTGATTTTAACGTTAATATAAGTGAAGGGTCGACACTTCAGATAAAAAGGGGGCGGCAGCAACGGAGGATCACAAGCTTATCCGCCGCATATTGAGCGGCGATAAAAGCGCGTTCGATACGCTTGTCAGAAAGCATTACAACAACATATACGCTTACTGCTACCGCCGCACCGGCAACGAGCAGACAGCCGCCGATCTTACGCAGGAGGTCTTTTTAAGGCTGGTAAAAAGCATTTACAGCTACCGTTTCAGCGGGAAATTTTCAAACTATCTGTTTACCGTCGCGGTGAACGTTACAAACGATCATTTCCGCAAAAACCGTTCTTATGAGGAATACCCCGACGAATTACCGTCGCATGACGATACCCCCGAGCAGGCGGCGGTAAAGAAAGAACGCGACGATACACTGTATCAGCGGCTGCTCTGCCTGCCGGACAAGCAGCGCGAGGCGATAATCCTGCACTATTTCCACGGGTTTAAGGCAAGGGAGATAGCGGCGCTTACCGGGGTCGGAGTACCGACCGTGAAATCCCGCCTGCGGCAGGGCGTGGAGAAGCTCAGAAAAATCTACGAAAAGGAGCGGACAGAATGAAAAACAGCAATATTTTCCCCGACGAGTATATACCGGCCGTAAAACCGTCGGAGATAGAAAAGACCGTGGATATCGGCAAACGGTATATTTCCTCCCACCGACCGAGAAAAACGCCGCTTTCGCGTATATTTTTAGATCAGTTAAAGTACCTTTCTCCGGCGATATGGATACTCCAGCTCACAGCGCTTGCCGCGGCAAATTATTTTTGCGGACAGCTCAATGTAAACAACGGCTTTAGGATGATGCTGGCGGTCATACCCATAATTTCGATAGTGAATGTACCGGAGCTTGTCAAGGATATGCTTTTTGATATGTCCGAGCTTGAGCGCAGCACCCGTATCGGCTCCGGCACGGTAATGCTTATGCGGCTTTTGATAATAAGCATAACGGATATTTTCGTGTTGTCCTTTGCCGCGCTGATGGCGTCCGGTATGCTGGGAAAGGAGTTTTTTCCGATATTGCTTTTCACCTTGACAGTGTACAACGCCGAAAACGCGGTGTGCCTGGGCATTGTGCGGCTGTTCGGCATGCGCAGCAGAAATTCCGTGGTGTGCCTTTGCGCGGCGGTGTCTTTAATGACGATAATGCTTGCCGCCATCGTAAACAACGACAGTTTCTCCGCAGTTTCGGAAAATATGCTTTTGCTGGCGTTAGCGGCAGTCGTGACCGCTCTTGCTTTTGCCGCGCAGATAATATTCATGACAAAGAAAACATATTTCGGAGGTCTTTCAAATGAGAATTGAGATAAGTGATCTTACTAAAAAATACAAGGAAAAATACGCCGTGAACAATTTCAGCGTTACGCTCGGTTCGGGCGTGTACGCATTACTCGGGCCCAACGGCTCCGGCAAGACCACGCTTATGAGAATGCTCTGCGACGTGCTGCGCCCCACCGCCGGAAGTATCTTAGTTGACGGCACGGATATTTCGGTACTCGGCGAGCAGTACCGCGACCGACTGGGCTACCTGCCGCAGCATTTCGGGTTTTATCCCGGCTTTACCGGAATGGAATTCATGCTGTATCTTTCGGCGCTTAAAGGCTTGCCTAAGCTAAAGGCGCAGGAGCGCTGCGAGGAACTGCTTAAGCTGGTAGGCTTGTACGATGTTCGCAAAAAGAAGATAAAGACTTATTCCGGCGGCATGAAACAGCGTATCGGCATAGCTCAGGCGCTGATAAACGATCCCGATCTTTTGGTATTGGACGAACCCACCGTCGGGCTCGACCCGAAAGAACGCACAAAATTCCGCAATATAATCAGCGACCTCGGCGAAAGCAAGACTGTGCTGCTTTCTACTCATATAGTGTCGGATATTGAATACATTGCCGGCGATATACTGGTGATGAAAAACGGCGAGCTTGCGCTTAACGACAACGCGGAGGACATCTGCCACCGCATCGACGGAATGGTGTGGGACTGCGTTGTTACTCCCAAAGAGGCGGACGTTATGAGCGGTAAATATATAGTCAGCAATATTCGTCATGAGGACGGAATGGCGCGGCTGAGAGTGGTAAGCGATACCATGCCGTGCGACAGCGCCGTTTTGGCCGAGCCCTGCCTTGAGGACCTTTTTCTTTACTATTTCAAGGAGGAAAGCGCAGATGACTATACTGAAGTTTGAACTTAAAAAGCTGCTAAAATCAAAGCTGACGCTTATTTCCGGCGCGATACTTATATTGCTGGAGATATACATGCTGCTGCTGGGAAACGTAGGGCATGAGCCTTGCAGCATAATCGGCGACCCGTACGGCAAGGACGATAATTTCAGATATTTAAGAACGCTTAAGGAAACAAAACAATACGCGGGCGAAATGACGCAGGAATGGTACGACAATGTTCTTGCGGAATATAACGCGTATATCAACGATCCCGCCAATCTCAAGACCGATGAGGAGATAGAGCGGCTCAAGGAAAAGTGGCGTGCCGACGGTTACAGCGAAGACGAGATAGAAGCTATGCAAAAAGACCGGTATTATATCAGTAAGGATTTTTACACCTTTCCCGAAGAGAGAGTTTTAGTAGAAGTAAATATGATGTTCGGCTTGATGCAGACCGATTCCGATGAATTTATCCCTTATTCCGAGCGAATGGCGAAATACGCAGAGCTTGCCGACAGCTACCGCGAGGATTATCCCGGTGAAAAGGGAGAGGCGTTCGCAAAGCTGGTCGGGGATATGTATACCGATCTTTCAGAGAACGTCACATGGTACTATGATTACGATACCGGATGGTGGAATTACAGAGGGATACACCGCCTGTTCCCGATGTTTGTGGGACTAATGCTGGTGATAGCGTTGTCGCCGCTGTTTACCCTTGACCGTGCGCGCGGCACCGAAAGCGTGATAGCCTGCTCGCGTCACGGCAGAGGAAAGCTGACCCGTCATAAAATTTGCGCCGGATTTATCTTTGCGGCGGGGATTTGGGCGTTAATGGAGCTTATCGCGTTTATTTATACCGCCGCGGTGTTCGGCCTTGACGGAGCGGAAACGATGATACAACTTGATCTGCCGAGGGTGCCGTATATGTTAAATCAATTGCAGGCGACCGGACTTGTCGTTTTGACGTCCTTTGTCGGAGCGATGATGTCGGCGGCTATGATAATGCTTGTGGGCGCTTTGTGCAAGGGGCAGTATGTAACGCTGATAATTTCCGGCGTGCTTACCCTGATACCGTCGGTGGGACTGGTGTATATCTACCTGTTCGGTGAGGACAGCTTTATGGAGAGAGTGCTTGACTTTTTCCCGCCGAGAATGCTGGCGTCCGTTACGGAATGGGAAAGATTCGACCTTGTGTATATCTTCGGGAATGCGCTGCCTATGCAGTATCTTTTGATACCCGTCGCGCTGGCGGCAGGCGTTATAATGACCGTCGGCTGCTATATTTCCCATAAGAACAGACGTCCCGCGGCGTGAGGTTAAAACCCGAAAGGAGTGATGTTTGATAGTTATGAGAATATATAAATACGAACTTAAAAAGCTGTTTTTGTCGCGGCTTACCCTCGGAGTGCTTGTTCTGGCATTGATGACCGATATATTCATGATACTTTTCGGCTACGGGGGAATAAGCTCGTGGCTGTCATATAAAGACGACCACTTATTGGAAAGGGACAGCGTCCACGCGATAGCGGGAGCTGTCAGCGATGAAACGGTAGAGAATATAGATAAGCAGATGGAGGAATTTTCGCTGCGCCCCGAAAATATGCTTACCGATGAGCAGGTAAAGCAGGCGGCGCAAACGGAGCTGGATGAATTTATCGACAATTACAAGCGGGGCTTTTATCCGGATATGACCGAGGAGGAGTACAGCGAGCGCGCCGATATTTCCTTTTTTATCGAAAGATACAACGACCCTTACGAGCGCATGACCGCCGCGGCAAGAGAAAGCTATGAATGGCAGTCCATGATAGAACAGCGAAACGCCGTCGTTACCGCGCTTTCGGAACGTAAAACGGTTATTGATACCTTTAATGAAAAAACAGCCGATACCGACGGCGCGGTAAAAGCTCGGTGGGAAAAGCTGTATGCCGATTTTCTCGCCCACGACTATGTAACGGATTATGATAAGGGATGGGAATATTTTCTGTCGACTGCGCACGACACGCTTGCTCCGCTTTTGGGAATGGTGATAATCATCGGCATTTCCTCACTGTTTGCGATAGAAAGGATAAGGCATACCGATTCGCTGATACTGTCGTCGCGGTACGGAAAGAGCCGCGCGGTGACCGCAAAGGTGCTTGCCGGTTTTACCTATACGGCGGTAATGTGGCTGCTGTTCGAGCTGGTAAACGCGGTGATGATCTTTTCGGTGTACGGGTTTTACGGGGCAAACAGCGCTTACGGCATGCTGTCATTGCCTTATTATATGACAAATCTGCAAGCAACGCTTTGCACTCTGGGAATATCATTGCTGGCGGCGTTTTATCTTTGCGGGATAGTGATGCTTATCTCCACGCTTTCCAAAAGCCGCATAGCCGCCTTTGTAATAGGCGCGGTGCTGCTGATACAGCCGTTTATCATGCTGCTTAGCGAGGTCGAGCCGATAAGGGTCATCTCCGTTCTGATGCCGGGTGGAATGCTTACCGGTAACGCCGGCAGCGGAGAATTTGCTGATCTGTATGATGTTTTCGGCTTTATCATGACCGACAGCCTTGCAATCATCCTTATCGCGGCGGTGATATTTTTGATAACGTCGACGCTGTCGTTTGTCGTTTTCCGCCGCTGGCAGGTGAAAAATTAAGCTGTGCGGCGATAGGGAAACGGATAATAAAAACGCTCCTACGAAATCGACGCTTTCGACGATTGCTCGGGAGCGTTTTTGTTGTAATTTTTTGATTTGCAGAGTCAACTTTCACAAACAGAAAAATTTAACATTTGCTATTGACAATTCGCGGATATCGGATTATAATATACTTGTACACGAGAAAAGTAAAGATATTGATTTCACTGTATTACGGTGAATATAATTGATCGTATTGTAGCTTAACGGCTCTCCTGTACATTTTGGAGAGCCGTTTTTATATTTTCTTTACGCACAAGGAGGATCTAATATGACGGCAGTATTTTTGAGGAAAGCATTTGCTTTTATCGCAAAAGGGGTGATAGAAAAAGAACAACGATCGCAAAGCGCTCCTACGCGGTATCCCTACAGCAAAATATTCCAACACGGCATGAATATGTTCTTAGCTGCAAGCTATCAGGCCGGGAACGCGCAATACTTTGACGAATCGCATTTTCTTGCGCAATTTATAACTAAGCCGATCTCCGATTGGTTTTCCGGATGGGATCAAGATGTTATCGAAAAGCTAAATCTTGCCGAAGAACCCTTTTACGGTTATGGCGCTTTTGCTTATCGAAGAGATGAAAATGTTTATATACCCAGTTCTGAATGCTATGAATTTTTAGAAACGCAGGACAGCGACATCGTAGAAGGGCTGGATGAACGCGCCCTTTATGAGAAAATGATTGTTTTAGATCAGGATGTATATTGTAGGCTCAGAAGATATATTATTGAGCACCCGATTATTTCTATTGAAGATATGAGGGAAATGTTTCTGAAATTGTCTAACCCGGCAGCTGCAGAGGCGCTCCGGTCTGCTTATGAAGAAATAAAGGAGGAATGCTATCGCTGTCCGCGCTGCGGTTGGACTATGACAAAAGGAAAGTACGGATACAATTGCCATTCGTCGCATTGTACGGATACTACGCCTGTTCTTACAGATGAAATGAGATTAAATGTATCCGATAAAAAACTTTATCGCTTAAAAAAAGGAGTTATGCGGTACTTTTCTGCTCCCGGAAAATTAGAACTTGATATAGTCAATTTCTGCGAAAAGAAAAATATTCAATGGGTATTATGGCCGTATAAGGATAAATATGATGCGGAAATTCGGTTTTCCGATGGAGAAATATGGGAAATAGACGCCAAGGCATATCGTAATCCCATTACACTGCGCGCAAAAATTCAGAATGATAACGGATTTCCAAAGGGCGAGTATACAAGGGGATACTTTGTTGTACCAAGCGAATATACAGCGAACCAACAAAATTATACGTCGATAGTTAATCGAGCGTTGACAAATCAGAAGAATGTAAAATGCGTGACATTAAAAACCTTGAAAACCGAAATAGCACGAAAGGAGAGAACTTGCCATGAAAAATAATCAAAATTTGTGGTATGCTCCTCTTTCTGCTCAATTTCCTAAAGCGGAAGGGACGATGTCTCTTTATCGTTTTGCGGCGGTCGAAGCGGTCTTATACCTGCTCTCGCTGAATGCACCCGACGCTGATCCGAAAAAAGCTTATCTTTTGTTCACTCAATATCAGCTTATCAGTACAGAAAAGTGTACTGCTATGGAGCATACTTTGCAACGCGCACGGTATATTCTCGGATGCTATCGTTCTCAAAAATACTGGCAAGACGATCTTTGCAAGTATCGAAATTCTCGATATGACGCGTTTCGCGCTTTTTCCTTCAAAGAGAACGACGTAGCTCTATCCTTCTTCAGAACGGAAGAAAAATATCCTTATCCTTACGAGAAACGTAAAAAAGAGTGGGAGAAATTTTGGCCGGAGCATATTGAAGATTCAAATTCTCCCGTTTATGCGGGAACCGGAACATATAGATACATATACCCAAATCTTGAAAACGGCGAAGCGGAAACTGTCTATGTTGATTTTGTCCATGAGCATGACCAGTATGTACAGCCGCCGATTTCAGACAAAGGCTGCCGAGCGCCGATTTCAATTTCAATAGATGAAATTCTAGCCGCCGCAAAGGAAATGTCTGAAATTTGTCCCGATGACCCATGTTACAAGATTTTGAAAACAAACACTCTTAAGAAAATTGTCGGGTCCTCGGTCGAACCATGTACAGAACTTACTATTCGCGAAGTAGTCAACATTATAGGTATGGTTGGCTCCGGTAAATCAACGCTGATAAAGGTCCTCTCTTTCTGGTGCCATAAAAACGATTATAGAATTGCTATTGTTGTTGATACTGTAGCAGAAGTGTTGAATTTTCAAAAATATCTGTCTGTATTTGGTATTTCATGCAGTCCTTTGATCGGACGAAATGAAAGGTTAAAATACATCGATCAAGTTGCGCAGCCCAATGAGACCTGCTTGCCTGAAGTGTTTTCTAAGTATTTAACGCCGGCGTGTTTAATTGATGGCATGGACGCGCAGCACAAAGACGCAATGCCTTTTGGGAAAGAACCTTGTTATTCTTTAAGAAAAGGCGGTAAAAATCATTTATGTCCTTACTTTGATGATTGCCCCGGTACAAAGATGCTAAGGGAATGCTATTCTTCATCCGTTGTGATCACAACGGTCGCGGGTTTTGCAGCATCTCGTATAGGTCAAGTGCGGGAAACTTTCTTAGAATTAGCAATGCGCGAATTTGATTTGATCGTCTTTGATGAGTGTGATAGAGCGCAGAAGACGCTTGACTCTCTTTTTATGCCGAAAACAAGCTTTAATCGCTACATCAACGAATGTGCGGAAGATTGCAGCGCATATATGAGGTTGAACAGTAAGCAGAGAGAGGAAAATCCTGCTGCACAGAGATACGATGAGATGCAGCGCCAAAGCGTGACCGTCTTGAGCTGCATTGTAAAATCTTTGCACTATGATTTGGGCTCCTGGAAAAAGATCACAAATGGCGATCCTTTCTCAGCTCTCACTTTATTGGACGATCTATATCGGGAGGAAACCGACTACAAGATCCCTAAGTCGGTTTATGAAGCTATTTACAACTTGATCGATGTCCAAGACGAGGAGCGTATTCGGCAAAGCACGTTATGGGCAGTACTGGAGAGCTCTTGCAAAAGCACGGATGGCTCTTTTTTCAATCAGATGTATCATATATGGCTGAATGAACTCGGCGCTGACTTTTTACGTCCGAAAAAAGATCGCGCAAAGAGAATTCAGGATGCCCACATAAAACTTATCTTGAGGTTGATTTATTTCGATCACTTTATTCGAGGACTCAGTGATGCGTATGAAGCTAGCCATGAGACATATTATGGGGAAAATGAGCTTTTTGGCTTTTTACAGACTCGCTTTCGCCGACAGCAGTACTTCCTCCCGTCTGCCCTGTGCGGTAATTTGTTCGGTCTAAAAAAGACGGAAGATGAGGATATAATCTTGTTCCGTCAATTCGCTTTCGGCAGAAGCCTGATGAAAGATTTGCCGTACCTTAGAACAGATGCGAAAGGAAACCCCGCCGGTCCGCATGTTATTTTGTTATCCGGTTCAAGCTGGGCAGAAGGTTCATACGAGTATCATGTGAACCGTCCTGTAAATTACACTTTAGAAGTAGAAAAAGAAAAGCGTTTGTTCCTGACGAAAATACGATTCTTTGAGTCCGGTTTTCCCGAGCGAGTTTCAGGTGCCGCAGATGATCAACGTATGGAGCAATTGCGTATCGTAACGAAAAAGACCGTCGTATTTATAGTTCGGGAATATGAGCGAAAGGCCGGAAAGATATTATTAGTTGTAAACAGCTATATACAGGCTCAAGCAGTTAAGGAAGAACTGGATATAGCGTTACGAACAGCAAATTGTCCTGCCCGTGTTTGCAGGATGATTCCTGACGCAAAGGGCGTTCAGAACGCCGAGGGAACGATACGGCGCGGCGAAGTCAACCGATTCGCTGAAATGGATGAAGATATCTTAATCGCGCCCGCAATGGCAATCGAGCGCGGTCACAATATAGTAGATGAATACGGACATTCCGCACTTTGCGCTGTGTTTTTTATGGTACGCCCTATGGCGGTCCCGGATGATATTCAGCAAAAAGGGAGTAAACTTAACGGATATGTGGAGGCTAATTGCAAGCGAAATTCTAATGAATCGTTGTTTGCATACAGTGCACGCGTTCGTCAGTTTGCAACTCGGCAGTGGAGCAAAATGAGCAAAAGCAGATCGTTCGGTTTAGCGGAACTGGATGATAATGAACGCAAGGATGTTGTTGCCACTCTGTTTGTTTTAATTTTACAGATTTTCGGCCGCTTGGCGCGCGTTACAGACGTTAAAAAGCCTGAACCGCATGTCTATTTTATTGACGGGGCGTTCCGAGGTCGCGAAGATAAGCAAGGAGATTTCAACTGCCTTTCTGAACTGAGAAGATATTTAGATGCTCTTATGACACAGGAAGAAAGCGCAGAAATTGCAAAAACACTGTATGAACCATTTTATATAGCTTATAGAAGGGATATTTTAATATGAAAAACGATAAAATTTACCCAATGGCATATAAACTTTCTCCCGGACAAACCCATACGCTCTATTATTTGGGTTTTCCTAAAGCATGGAAAGAATCGTTACTGGATATCGAGCGTAAAAAAAATCCCCGTTTCAAAGATGAGTACGGTCTTCCTACCAATGCGCTAAAAAAACTGATGGACGGTTGGATGGAAGGCATCATAGCGCTGTCGCCTTTGAAAAAGGACAGCTGCGATAAGCATTGGCTGACATCCTTTTGCAAGTATGAAGATGTTGAAGCTCTATGCAAAATTATTAAGGCTTGGGTAAAGGCCACATATATTGTACCTCAACGGGTATCCTATCCGGTCAAACAACTTGCAAATGATTTTTGCAATACTATAAAAGCCGAAGATATTGAAAAGCTTCAAGACAAGGCGGATGTTTGCCTTACACTTCCAAACGGAACTGTTTGTGAGGAAGCATACCAAGCTATCCCGCTGTTAGCGATCAACCGTTTATTAAAACAGGAAATCATCTTATCCGGACAACCGTTATATCTTTGTTATTCGGCAAAGAACCAGTTGATCAGTCAACCTATAACAGACCTAAAAAGTTCTCATAAGTATTCTTTGGTGTTTGATTTTTCGGTACAGACGACTCCTCCTCAAAGAAAAGCTTTGCTGCTTTGCCAAATAAGCACTCGCAGATGGATACCGGACAATTATAACAAAGATCGCACGCCGTTTCTTTCCGAGAGTATTAATGCTCATATTAAAGTTTCAGATCATAAGTACTGCCAAGTTCCGATCATATATGATCGTACAGATAAGCAAATCGATTGGAAAGAACAAGATAAGGAATGTTATAATATCTGGGGGTACGAACAATTACCTCCGTCCGAAAATATTTTGAGAGATCCGGCGGCATACTCGGAGCAAATTTTGCTCCCTTATAAAAACGGTATGGGAGGATTTATTGCCTCAAAAATCGGAACAGGCGTTTCTGTGGTTGATAAAGCGTCCCTGTACCGGTCTTTTGCTGATTTGCTGGGAGACATTATAGTGGAACGACCGGAAGCAAACAGAGTTACAGTGAAGGGTCAAAAATTTCAGACCTTTAACTCTCCGCAGGAATATGCCGACCGTGAAGAATTTAGGAAATGGGTGCATAAATGCGCCGAAACTGATCAAATCGTTTTTGAACTTTACGGATTATGGAAAGATCACGATCAGCAAGAACTTTTGAAGCAAGTTCAGGAAAAAATCGAACAGGATTTCGGAGAAAACTCTGAAGCATCTTGCTTGAATATCCGTTGCATACACAAAGAGATAGGCGGGCTTGCCGACGATATGCGTGATGATTCTTTAGAAGTTAAAATAAATAGGTGTGAAGAAATTGTCAAAGAGCTGGGACAAGCTGATACTGTAACTTCCTGTATTTTCGTTATACCAGGTCACGAGCATTATGAAAAGGGTGATCCGAAACAGGTGCTTCGGAATGCGTTCGCTAGAAGTGGTCGGGTGGTACAGTTTATCGCTCCGGAGAGTGGGAAAGACCAAAATGCGGTTGATAATGCCGTATATGACCTTTACAGACAATTAGGCGTTGTAACTTTATTAAATTTCCAAAAGAAAATGCCTGCTTTGGCAAACACTCCTTGTGTTGGTATGCATATATGTACACAGATCCATGGAATTGCAAATAAGGCTCGTTTTCTTCCTATTTATGTAACAGTTGATCTTTTGGAAGGGAAGACTCAGGTTCATTGTGATGCGTTTGACAAACGAACAGTTTCTTATCGGGAAGCTTGTCTCGAAATGGCGCAACTCTTTTGGAAAACCGATTTAGAACAACGCTGTGTAAATGCCGTTCGTTCACCGGCGAAACAAAAGCTGATAGAATTAAAAAACCTCTACTATAAAAAAGACGACGGCGTATTATTTATGATCCAATCGGACGGAAACACTCGGGCTTTATGGGGCGGTATTTCAGACAAGGAGATTAGCGGATATACAACGACAGACGAATATTGTCCGGTTCAGATCAACGCGGGTACATCTCAAAACCCTTATTCGATTTCTTTGGAGGACACCGGCGTCAGAATCATTCGTATCAGAAGTAACCAGGAGGTTCCAGACTATTATACGGATAAAAGCAAACGCTCTGATGATACTCATTTGCAGTATTCCTCTTCTTCCGGCGTCTTTAGATATGACGATGTATATTGGGGGATAAATGCAAGACCAAATGATACCCGTTATACAAGCAGTTTCAAAGAGTCAAGAATAAATCATCCGCAGCATAGATTTGCTGAAAAGGACATGGTAGAGTTATATCCTCTGCAACTACAATCAGGCGATAATGCCGATAATTGGATTTTTTATACAAATTCCTTGAGACATATATTTATTCAATATAATCAGTCGACAGTTCTGCCATTGCCTTTGCATTTGGCAAAAGCTCTTGAAGAGTATCTTTTTGATGCGTGAGCAGATAAAATATTAAGCAAGCGTCATTTTGAAACAAATTATCAAAAGGCGCTTGCTCAAAATCTGAGGTGCTGTAGACAAAGAAATACCTATCTGAAAACCTCTGTTTTTTTAACATATCTATTGTATCATAACAGTCAAGGCTTACCCAAACCATTTTTTAGGCAGACTCAGCTTGTGCTTTTTTCCGTCCAAGGTGTATGTTACAGTTAAAGCGTCGCGGTCAAAGGTCACGTCATTTGCCTCACGCAAATGAAGAAGACTGCGGTACAGCTTTCGCTGTTCTTCGTTATAAGAGGAAAGGTCGTCTGAGGTAAGGAAAACTCCGCCGAACAGGGCGTTTATCTTTGCGAGCAGCAGCTTGCGGTCGTTGGACAATCTGATATTGTTATCCCGCAGGAAAAATACGTCCGGGTCGCTGAGATATGCTCTGCCGTTCAGTTGGCTGCGAAACAGTGTGTTTTCTATCGCCTGCTTAGTGGAAACACGTTCACGGTGGAACAAGCACATATACGGCTTGTCGTCCCAGTCAAGACTGACATCGCAGCTTACTCTGCAATAATCTACTCTGCCAAAGGCTGTCATAACAGGCACGCCGCAGCCGAGTATCAGCTTGTCGCCGCAGATCTCACAGAGAAAGTCCATAGCTCTTATCATACGCCCTGCTCTTGTTTCATTATCAGTGCCGAACGGAGCGGCGCCGTAAAGAAAATCCAACTTAACAAGGTCAAAGCCCCAGTCGTTCAGCACGGCGTCGAATACTTTGCGTAGATAGTCGGTAACTTCCGGATTATCTATATCAAGAGAGTAAAATCCGCCCCAGTTGCTGCCGCAGATCCAGGACTTTCCGTCCACCTGTAAAAGCCAGTCGGGATGGGATCTCATAAGCTCGGAGCCCTTCCTGCATACGAAAGGCGCAAGCCATAATCCCGCAAGAAATCCCGCACTGTGTATTTCATCCGACAAAGGCTTAAGACCATTGGGAAATTTTGTCTTGTCGGTTTCAAGCCAGTCTCCCACCGCAGGCTCCCAGCCGTCGTCTATCTGGAACAGATCGCCGGGCGACAGCAGATTCTTGCAGCCCTCAAGGTCGGCTTTTATGGCGCTTTCGTTTATGTCCTCGTAGCGGTTGTACCAGCTTGAATAACCGCTTATAGGCTTAGCGGAGGCGTGTATGCCCATTGCGCTGAACCAACCGTCAAACACTTCGTCCTCCGTTCCCTCGGCATAGTAAAGCTGGAATGCGGCGAAATCCCCGCAAAAGCTAAGACCCTTGCAGTCACGCTCTATTTTCAGTCTGCCTCTGTTGCTGTCATATGTGAACATAGTGTAGCCGTTTTTCTCGTCAAGGGAGGCGAAAAGTCTGTATTTTTTCCCCTTACGGAAATAGCACCAGGAAAAGCCGTGAGTTATTCCTTTTTTGTTGGGGTAATCCACGAAATGATAATCTCCGTAACGGTCAAAGCTGAATTTGTCAACAATGAATTTCGGTATTCCGTGAAGTCCTCTTATTTTGTCAGGCTTTCCGTATTCGGGGCAGTTCGTCCAGGTCTGATAGCCGTTCATAAAGATCTTTTCATCGTCGTCGATGATAATATCGGTTTCGGCAGTTACGCTGTTTATCCTGCACCGGGGCAGTTCACATTCTATAATGAGCGGAAGATGTTCTGCAAGGGCTATACTGCCGTTAAACTCCTCGCTGCCGCTTTTCGTCTGTATGTTTATACGCCAATCAAGCATTTTCTTCTTCCGTCCTGCGTTCTTTTTTCTCTTTAAGAGTCAAGGCTATCTCCTCGGTCTTTTTATCGGTAAGGGTGAATTTCTTCACAAAAAAGATGAATGCGACCGCCAGAAGAATTATCGGCAGGACGGTCATCAGCAGACGCAGCCCCATAATGGTATCGGCGCTTTGAGCAACTATTTCTCCAGTGTTGTCAGTGTTTCCCTCAAGACCGATAAGGTCGAGTCCTATGCCTGTGATAAAAACGGAAATTCCCGACGCCGCCTTTACAACAAAGGTCTGCATGGAGAAGATAACGCTTTCCTCACGTCTGCCTGTTTTAAGCTCGCCGTAATCCACCGAGCCCGAAAGGAATACCGTGGTAAGGACGGTGAGTATGCCGTTACTCATAAACACAAGCGCTCCGCATACGCATAGAATGACCATATTTGAGCCGAGTCCCGTAAGGCAAAAACCAAGTATGAGAACATAACCGACGATAGCCATTGAAAGGGCGGTTTTGAAAATAGCGGTGTTTGTGAGTTTTTTGTGCAGAAGGGGATATACCGCCATCATACCGAGGATCTGGAATACGCCGCCTACCATAGTGAAAAGGGTGTAATTACCCTCCCAGCCTGCTCCGTTTGCCGAAAGAACTGCTCCCACGTCATATTTGAAGAAATAGATGATAAGGTTTGAGGTGAGGTAAAGGGCGCTGTTCACAAGAAGTATGGCAAGTACGGTTATAAGTGCCTGGTCGTTGCGGAAAAGTGCTTTGAACATCTGTCCCACCGTTGAGGTCTCTACTTTTTCGAGGCGTTGTTCCTTTACCTTAAAGCAGCAGAATACTTCGGCGGCGATAAATATAGCGGCTACTATCAACGCGATAAGGCAAAAGCCTTTGCGCTCATCTCCTCCGCCAAGCGCTGTGACCGTTATGAGAGCGCCGACCTGTATAAGCGCCGAGCCTACGCCCGCGCAGGTACGCCCCACTACCGAAAGATTTTCCCTGTCCTTTGGAAGCTCCGTAACAGCAGGTATCATCGACCAGTAGGGTATATCCATCATGGTGTATGTAGTTCCCCACAAAATATAAATGACCGCAAAGTAAACCATCATTCCGCTTTCATTCAGGTCTGGAGCGGAGAAAAGCGCAAAAAGCACGACAGCGTTCAGCACCGTGCCGCTGAACAGCCATGGTCTGAAACGTCCTCAACGGGTGCGGGTCTTTGCAACGAGTATTCCCATAAACGGATCGTTCAGTGCGTCAAAAACTCTTGCTATCATCAGGATAAGTCCCACAAAGGTGGCGGAAAGTCCCAGTATATCCTGATAAAAATACATTACATAAGTTGCGGAAAGGGCGTATACCATATCCTTTCCGACTGCGCCTATACCGAAGGCAACGGTTTGCGAACGGGTAAGTTTCATCTTAATCTCTCTCCTTTTTTATGTTGAATTTGATTGATACGGGTTCTGTCTGCGGGGTGGAAACGGTAAGAACGGCATCCCCGAGACCGCCTGTCGTGCGGATATATGTGCCGCAGCTGCCGCCCTCAAGAGTTACTGCAGAAGGACCGACAAGCTCTGCGTTTCCGCTTAATGTAAGAGTTACGGGCAATTGTGCGTAGGGCGCAAGGTTGCCGTATTCGTCAAGCAGGCGGATCCTCACTGCCGCAAGATCGTAGACCTCGCCCTCTGAAAGCTCGGTATGGCTCGGTTTAGCCTCAATATGGAGCTTTGTGCCGGGTGACTTTGTGACTGACGCCACCGTTTTGCCGTTTTTCAGCGCGTCAAAGCGCCATACCGTCGATTCGCCGCCCCAGTTGCCCACATATTTGCCGTAAAGGTCGTAGCCGTCCTGAAAGGTCATTTTGTATCTCATCATGCACCATAACATTCTCAGCTTGTCTTTAAGCGGCATATTGGCAAGACCGTATTTTCCCGCGGAAAGAAGACATTTGCGCAGAGCGTCGGCTTTGGCTTTCGGAAAGCCCTCTTTTGTTTCAAGCAGAACGCCGATAGTGTCCTCTACAGCTATCGGACCATGTTCAAGCGCTTTCCAACCACTGGGACGGAGCTTGGTAACAAAGTCGTCGTTTTTGTATAATGCTATCTCGTCTGCATTTGTAAACGCATATACCTTTCCTATCTGTCCTCCGGGGTAATCGCCTATATCCATAGATGCACCTATCTCCAGAACGGGAAATTCTTCCCCCTGAGATGCATAAAATGAGGCAGCGAGCTTGGGATTGCGAAAAGCGTCCATTACGCCGTGATAGCATATCCTGTCACCTGAGCCGAAATCCTTGTGGGTGGGATAATCAAACATACACCAGCTGTAAAAGCCAACGTGTCCGCCGTCGGACATAGCCGCGTCAAGAACGCGGGCGTGGCGCAAAGCTTGCTCCTGGCGGCTAGACCATGTGTCAAATGCTTTTGTGGGGTACATATGACCGTTACATTCAGAAATCAACAATGGCTTGTCGGTGGCGGGGCAGACGTCCTTTTTCGCCCTTGCTCCACCGTTATTTCCTGTGTGTGAAAAGTCGTTGAACGCATAAACATCCTCTAACAGGCTGCTCTTTTCAAGATAACGCACGCCTGTGGTGGCTCGGCTTGGGTCAAGCTGATGGGCTATTGCATTTGTCTTTGTGTAAAATTCGTCGTCGTCAAGGCTTTCGTTTATCCGCACGCCCCATAGGATAATGCTTGGGTGGTTTCGGTTCTGAAGGATCATTTCACGCAGGTTTTCACACGCCTGCTCTTTCCATTTTTCGTCGCCGATATGCTGCCAGCCGGGAAGCTCGGTGAACACGAGCAGTCCCTCACGGTCACATTCATCCAAAAAATATCTGCTTTGCGGATAATGGCTGGTGCGGACTGTGTTGCACTGAAGTTCGTGTTTTACTATCCGTGCGTCCTCACGCTGAAGATGTTCAGGCACGGCGTAGCCTAAATAGGGATAGGACTGGTGCCGGTTTATCCCTCGCAGGAAAAATTTTTTGCCGTTAAGATAAAATCCGTCCGCACGGAACTGAGCAGTGCGAAAGCCGAAAACGGTTTCGGTGCTGTCACCGTCTTTACCGTTTTCAAGGACTGTCGCCTTGCAGGTGTAAAGGTTCGGCTCGTCGGTGGACCATGGCTTTGCATCCGGGACTTCAACGGTCAGAGCTTCTCCGTTTTCTGAAACTGCCGAAACCATCGTTTTTCCGTCGTGGGAAATTATGTCGAAACGTACCCGGCAGTCTTTCGGCTCGGCGGTATAACTTATTTCAGCGGAAGTTAAGGTCGGCGTCTGAATGAAAACGTCGGTTATCAGCTTTTGCGGGCGGACGTCAAGCCATACGTCACGGTAAAGCCCTCCGTATGTAAGATAATCAATAACAAAGCCGAACGGCGGTATTTCGGGGTTTTCGGTGCAGTCCAGCCTTACCGCCAGGAGATTTTCCTCCCCGTAGCGGACTTTGTCGGTTATCTCGGTGCGAAAGGCGGTATATCCGCATTTGTGGGTGCAAATTTCCTTGCCGTTAAGATATACCGCGGCGATATGTGCGGCGCCGTCAAACTGTAAAAACAGCCGCTTTCCCTGCATTTCGGCAGGAATGTTCAGCTTTCTGCGGTAGCCGCATATCATCTCATAATCCGAGCGGTCGGCATAGTGCAGAGGAGATTCTTTTACGGTGTGCGGAAGACGCACAGGCTTTGCTTTTCCGCCGCCTGACAGAAAGCCGTCGTTCCAGCTTTGGGAAAATTCCCAGTCGTTGTTCAGTCTTATCAATATATTTCCTCCCATCGTTCTTAAGTTAATTTAAGTTATATAACTAATTTACCATATTTTCTTGCGTTTGTCAATCGTCAGAATATTTGTTTTTGGCTGAACGGTATAGGATCACAATAGAAACGTTACAGAAGATAAAAAATAGCGGTGGAAAGGTCGGTAATGTGGTCGTAAAAACTTTGAAAAAGCAAGGCGGTGCGGTGACCGCATTTGACGATGCCTTGTGGGGCGGCCTGCTCGATTATCTGACCGTTTACAAAAAGGACGATATTCGCTTTACTTTCAAGGACGGGACGGAAATAAAAGCGTAGGTGTTCAAGGGTAAGAAAACTGCCTAATAACAATTAAAACAATAATATGATATCTTTATTTTGAGTGCAAATCCTTTGGTATATAATTTCTGAGTTCCTCTAAAAACACTTCTGCTGCCTTGGAAAACACATAATGCTTTTTCCAGATGATGTCAAGTCCAACATTCATCGACGGGTCAAGCGGGCGAAAGCAGAGCGGATTTTCGGCATAATCACGGATAACATTTTCAATGCACAATGCAATTCCCACGCCCTCCTCAACGAGAATTGCGGCATTGTACAGCAGATTATATGTTGCGGCAATGTCGTATTTTTGATACAATCCGCCCGACCAACCCGAAAATTCGCCCTCTGCCATTGCCTGATTTGTGGCGATTATCTGCCGCGGCAAAAGATCTTTCGGGGTGATAGCTTTCTTTTGTGCAAGCGGATCATCTTTACGCATGAGAACACCCCAGCGGTCGGTCGTAGGCAATTTAATCAAATCATATTTTGACATATTCGCGGGCTCAATGCAGATACCGAAATCTAAAAGCCCCCTGTCAAGCCTGTCCGCAACGTCTTCCGCATGGCCGCTGTAAAAATGAAAACGAATATCGGGATATTTCTGCCTTGTGTAAAAAATTGCCCTTGCAAGCGTGCGGATTCCCTCGGTTTCGCCGCTGCCGATATAAATTTCACCGCTGATGTTGCCTGTTTGTGAAACGTCGGCTTTTGTTTTTTCAACAAGCTCCAGAATTTCCTCCGCCCGCTGTCGGAGCAATGCGCCCTCGTTTGTCAAAATAACCTTTCTGTTGGTGCGCTCAAACAGCTTTACGCCTAGTTCCTCCTCTAAATCGTGGAGCTGACGAGAAAGCGGCGGCTGTGACATATGCAGAATTTCCGCGGCTTTTGTGATGTTTTCCTCCTGAGCTGCGGCAAGAAAATATTTTAGCACTCTGATATTCATAAATATCCCTCCTGATAATATCATAGCACATTTTGTTATACTTTTCAAGTATAACAAAACAAATAAAATATGTATTTGATATTTCAAAAATAATATGCTATTATGAAATCAGAAAGGGGAGAAACAAATGATCGACGATATTCTTGCGTATTTTTCAGGGAAATCTGTTCCCGATGAGGACGAAATAAACCGCCGAATTTGGGCGGTTTGTCAGGAAACGCAAAAGGCACTTGCGGAGTTAAACAACATCTATCATACAGATACGGAAATCCCCGCGCTTATGTCCTCGCTTATCGGAGAAACGGTCGGCGATGGTCTCAGAATGTTTTTGCCGTTCTACGCGGATTTTGGACGGAATATCCACATCGGGAAAAATGTGTTTATAAATTCCTGCTGTCACTTTCAAGACCAAGGCGGAATTTATATCGGGAACGACGTTCTTATTGGTCACAATGTTGTGCTGGCGACCATAAATCACGACCTTGACCCAAAGCAGAAGCGCAAAAATCACTACTCGCCGATAAGGATTTGTAGTAACGTTTGGAT
>CANQKE010000010.1 GCA_947624435.1 uncultured Ruminiclostridium sp. | reverse complement strand
GCAAAAGCGACCAAGATCTCTCTTAGTCGCTTTGCATAATTTTTCTTTTAAATTTTTGTCTAACTTTTTGGGGTCAGTTCAATTTTTCGATTCCCTTTAAGTTTATTCTAATCATAGAGGGGTTCGGGGGAAATTTTCCCCCGACAGGAGCTCGAGGGCAGAGCCCTCGAATAATCAGCGGGAGCTCGAGGGCAGAGCCCTCGAATATCAGAGCGGGAGCTCGAGAGCAGAGCCCTCGGGTAATCAGCTTTTCACAAACACATGTTCAACCTTTCTTCCGTTCACGTCGGCGTAATAGCTGAGCGTATTATCGGTTATGGTTATCGCCGCGCCTGCGGTCGCGGTATCGGAATTGAACCGAAAACCGTTATCGGTATAGGTTATCTCCTCATCGGAAAACAGCGGCACGCCGCCTATCTGCGCGGTTACTTTATTGCCGTTTATCGTCCAGCTTATATTGAGCCCGCTTGGGTCTATGCCGCTTTGCTCGGAATAATCCGAAATGCTCATGCCGTCCACCTTGTCAAGCTGCCAGCGCCCCTGCGCTTTGCTCTTTATATCCGAACAGCCGGACAGCAATAAAACGACCGCTAAAGTCAGTATCAAAAATATCCTCTTCATATTTACGTCCTTTTATAATTGAAGTTTTTTAGTGGCATAAGCGTTCAGCGAAAGCTCGCCGGTGTTCCCCGCCAAATACTCATAATACCCCTGGCAGCCTATCATGGCGGCGTTGTCGGTACAAAGCGAAAGATCGGGCAGGAAAAATTCCATGCCGTTTTCGGCGGCCGCTTTTGAGATACTTTCCCTAAGTGAGGAATTTGCCGCCACTCCGCCCGCGAGCGCCAGCTTTTTATACCCGAAGTCCTTTGCCGCTGAGATGAATTTATCGGTAAGCATATTTACCGCCGTAAGCTGAAAGCAGGCGGCGACGGAATTTATATCCGGCTCTTCCCCGCGCTGACGGGTGTTGTGGATAAGATTTATCACCGCCGTTTTAAGCCCCGAAAAACTGAAATCATAAGGATTCTGCGTTTTCGGAACAGGCAGGCGGTATTTTGCCGGGTCGCCGCTCTTTGCCGCGCGGTCTATGTATACTCCTCCGGGATAGGGAAAACCGAGCGCGCGCGCCGCCTTGTCGAATGCCTCTCCCGCCGCGTCGTCGGTAGTCTTTCCGATTATCTCCAAAGAGGTGTAGTCGGTGACTTTTACTATATTTGTATGCCCGCCGGATACCACCAGACATAAAAACGGCGGCTCTAACTGCGGATTGGTTATATAATTCGCCGCGATATGCCCTTTTATATGATGGACAGGCACTATAGGCAGACCCGCCGACATCGCAAGCCCCTTTGCAAAGCTTACGCCTACTAACAGCGCGCCTATCAGACCCGGCGCGTAGGTGACCGCCGCCGCCTCCAGCTCGGAAAGCGTTACGTTTGCTTTTATAAGCGCCTCTTTCACCACGCCGACTATATTTTCACAGTGACGGCGGGAGGCTATCTCCGGCACGACTCCGCCGTACAGCTTATGCTCTTCTATCTGGGTGGCTATCACCGAGGATAAGACCGTCCGCCCGTCCTCAATGACCGCCGCCGCCGTTTCGTCGCAGGAGCTTTCTATAGCGAGTATCTTCATATCTATTTTTCGTCATTATCGCCGCTGTTTGCGGGAGTAAGCCTTTCTTCATAATCTTTTCTGCTGTCGTAAAGGTCAAAGCCGAGGTCCATAAGCTTAAGCGTGTCCTCGTACCTGTATTCCACCCCGCAGCCGAACGCGAGGGTTATTATCCTTTTGCCGTCCTTTTCCGCCAGCCCCGCAAAGCAGAACCCCGCTTCGTCGGTGTAGCCGGTCTTAAGTCCCAGCGCGGTGTATTCTATGTAAGGGTCGGTAAGCAGCAGGTTGCCGTTTTCCCAGCTGTGGGTGTAACCGTCAAGGTCGTACACCACCGAAAGCTGCGTAGAGGTTATCGCGGTTATCGCCGGCTCTTTAGCTGCCGCAGCGGCGATCTTTAACATATCCGCGCAGGTAGTTACATGCTCCGGGTCGTGATAGCCGTCCGGCACGGTGAAATGGGTATCGGTGCAGCCGAGGTCGGCGGCGTAATTATTCATCAGCACCGAAAAATATTCCTCCGCGTCATATACCGAAATATCATTGCCGTACACTTTTTTTACAACGTTTGCCGCGACGGTGTACGCCGCGTCGTTACCCGAGGGGACAAGCATAGCGGCAAGCAGATCGTCGCGCATATATTTTTCCCCTTGGGAAAGCCACGCGCGGCTGGAATCCTCCGCTATCTGCTCTATCTCGCCGCCCACCGTGCAGATATAGTTACTGTCAAGATACTTTACCGCCACCAAAGCGGTCAGCAGCTTGGTAAGACTGGCGGGGTAGATAGGCTTATTCAGGTTCTTTTCGTATATTATTTCGTCCTTGTCAAGGTCGTAGCATACGGCGGCTTCACACTCGACAAAATTATCGTCCGGTACGAAGATATCCTCCGAGCTTGTTTCAGCCGACGAGGTCAGCGGAGTTATCTTTATATCGGAGTAATTTTTATCGGTCTTGCTTTCGGTAAGGTCTATCCTGCCGCAGCCTGTAATAACGCCCGCTGTAAGCAGTATCGCAAGCAAAGCGGAAAGCTTTTTCATTTCCGTTACACACCCCCGACGGTCATTCCTGCTCTTGGTCAGCTTCTTCCTCCTGCCCTCCCTGCTCGTCTTGATTAGATACAGGCAGGGAAAGCCGCGCTCTCAGCTTATGAGGGATACCGTTCGCTATAAGCTGTACGGTGCGGTCGTCCGGTGAAAAAATAAGCATCGTCCTGCCGTGGTTCTTATGCTTTGCGATAAGATACCATGCGTTTATTCCGGTAGCGTCGGAGGCTATTACGGTCGCCTGCACGTCGCCGCCCTGACTGCCGTCATATACGCCGAGATCCTCCACCGTTTCCAGCTTTATCGTGATAAGGCGCTTTCTCTTGCGCTTGCCCATTATCTTGTCGATATCAAGGTCCTGATTGGTGACTATGTATTCATATTCGCAGCCCATGCCGGTAAGCAGCCAGACCATGCCGAAGATAACGCCCACCGCCAGCATATTGAGCACATATATCCGCGTGACGAAAGATATCGTCATCAGCGCGGTGGCGATAAGCAATCCGCCTAAGATAAGTCCTACTCTTTTAATAATATCGGCAGAGGTCACCTGCCGTTTTACAAGCTGTTCTCCAAAGCTGTCCATAAACTTCTCCTTATTTTTTAACAAATTACCGAAAGGTATATTAATTATTGTATCATATTCACGGAGGTTTTGCAAGTGTCAATTACACACTAAGGCGCATAAACTAAAGAAACCGCGTAATTCGACCAAAGACAGCGAAAGGAGAAACATCATGTCAAATGAATACTGCGGCTGCGCAGATAAGATGAAAGTGCGCACCGGATACGCGTATGTGCCGTTCCAGCAGCTCGGAAAGCTGTATCAGCCGGACGTCGCGCTTAAAAACGGAACGGTTTTTCCCGAGCTCAACCTCACGATAGAGGAATATGAAAGGGGGCTTTACAATGGTAGGTAATATCACCCCGCAGTGCGCAAGGCTTATGCAGCAGCTTGCGGCGGCGGACTTTTTTGCGACGGATATGAAGCTGTATCTCGATACCCACCCCGACGACACCAAGGCTTTGGAAATATACCGCGAGGCGGTAAAGCAGGCTAAGGCGGCAAAGCACGCGTTCGAGGCGTCCTGCTATCCGCTCTGCGCCGAAAGCGCCGGAGAGGGCTGCAGCTGGAACTGGCTGAACGGCCTTTGGATGTAAGGAGGAGAGAATATGTTTATATTTGAAAAGAGGCTGGAATTTCCGGTCGTTATAAAAAACAGAAATCCCAAGCTTGCAAGCTATATCCTCTCCCAGTACGGAGGCCCTGACGGCGAGCTTGCCGCAAGCCTGCGCTACCTGTCGCAGCGCTTTTCTCAGACGGATAAACGCGCGGTCGCAGTGCTGACGGATATAGGCACCGAAGAGCTTTCCCACCTTGAGATGATAGGTTCTATCGTGTCGCAGCTTACCACCGGAGAGGGTGCGCGCAGCTTTGACAGGTACGGAGTGGGGGATTATTTCATCGACCACGCCAACGCGGTGTATCCGGCGAATGCCTCCGGCGTGCCGTTCACGGCGGCGTATCTCCAGTCAAAGGGTGATCCTATCGCCGATCTTACCGAGGACCTCGCCGCGGAACAGAAAGCCCGCGCGGTATATGATAACATACTCAGAATGTGCGACGACCCCGACGTTTCAGGCGCGATACGCTTCCTGCGGGAGCGCGAGGTGGTGCATTTCCAGCGCTTCGGCGAATTGCTCGACCTTTTGCAGGCGAAGATAAAGTAAACGGGCTTTTCTTATGCTCCGTTTTGAGCTGTTTCCTTAACTCCCGCCGAGTGTGTATTGTTTTCATATCCCTATATTTATAAAATTATCCCTCCCCTTTACGGGGAGGGATAATTTTACGAACACATAAGGGGTCTGGGGAGCAATCTGCTCCCCAGCGGGGCTTGGGGCAGAGCCCCAAAAACGGAGGTTTAAGGGTACAGCCCGCGTTAGCTTTCTATCTGCAAGATCGCTTTTTCAATGCCGCTTTCGGCGGTGAGGAAATTTTTAAGCGTTTGCTGTTCGTTTGAGGAAAGCGGTTTTTCAGCCTTGCCGGAAAGCAAGACAGACGTGCCGTCCTCGCCGTAGACAAGTCCGCAGCGAATATCGGTGATATCGGTAAAGACAGCCGCCGCCTTTTCGGCGATATCGGCGCAGTTTACACGATCGCTTAGCTCGGAAGTCAGCGACTCGTTTTTCTCCTGCTCCTCCTTAAGCTGCTGCTGAAGCTCGTTTATAGTGTTTTCCTGAACGGCGATAGTCACCTTGTCGCTGTCCGCGCCCTCTACCGTTTTGTTCTGCGTTACCTTAAGAGTATAGCCCGAAAGATTATATTCATTAAGCTTTTGCTCAAGCTCGGAAATTCTTTCGTCGGATATCTGCGAGCCTACCAGCGATACCGAGATAACGTGGTTTTGATTGTCGGAGCTGCTTTGTACGAGTTGGGTATCCGCAAAGACAAATTCGTTTTTAAGATAATCCGAAACGTTCTGATTCAGCACCGAAAGGTAGACGGTATACGCGCCGGCGAGTATGCTGGGCAGCACCGTTACCACCACCATCACACGGATGATTCGGGTAATGCGCTTTTGACGTTTTGCGTCTATCTCTTCGACTACCGGAACGCGCAGCAGCTTGGTCACTATCAGTGCGGAAAGCGCGATGAACAGCGTGTTTATCGCAAACAGGTAAAACGCGCCGAAAATAAAGGTCGGCCGTCCGGTCGCGATACCATACCCCACCGTGCAAAGCGGCGGCATAAGCGCCGTAGCGATAGCCACGCCGGGGATAACGTTGCTGGCCTTTTTTCGGGTATTGCCGATACTGCCCGCGATACCGCCGAACAATGCGATAAGCACGTCCCATATCGTCGGACTTGTGCGCGCTATCATCTCTTCGGTGGCGGTATCCAAAGGCGATATCGCAAAATAAACGGTGGAGGCGATAAGACTTATCAGCACCTGCGTGCCAAAACTTGTAAGCGCTTTGCGTAGCATCGGAAGATCGTGTATCGCTATCGAATATCCCATGGTAAGTATGCCGCTCATCAGCGGAGAGATAAGCATAGCGCCGATTATCACCGCCGTGGAATTTACGTTTAAGCCTATCGACGCTATAAGTATCGCAAGCATGAGTATCCACATATTAGCGCCGTGTATGACGGTGTTTTCCTCCATCATGTCGTGCAGCTCGTCATACGGGAGCATGTTGCTGCGCATATCCAGCAGCCGATGAAAATATGCCTTTGCCGAGTGCTTCTTTTTTACTTCTTCAGTCATTTTTATCCGTCCGCCCTTCTGTCATATCTTCTATTACTATCCTTGTGGAATTTAACTTTTTAAGCGTCCGCTTGGCAAGCCGGTTGCGGGGATTTTCCACTATCCAGATATTAGCCGCCTCCCATACCGCGAAAGAACCTACTATAGAGATAAGCTCAACCGGCACCGAGCCTATTATCCCGTCCAGCAGTATCGCCGCCGTCACGAATACTACCCCTACACAAAGCAGCCATAGCTGTTTTACAAGATTCAGCCTTTTCTCGCTTGCGATATGCAGCTCCTGCTCGCGTATCGTTTCACGAAACGCGGTTTTTACCCTATCGGCGTCTATAGGACGGTCGCATTTTATCCTCAGAAGTATCTCGTCGCCTATCTCCTTTCGGCCGTATTGCTTTGTAAGATAGTCCGATACGTCGCCGCTCAGCGTCCGGCAGCTTTCGTCAAAGGAATTGTAAAGCTCGTTTTCCTCGTGTATCCTCAAACTTATTTCATACATATTTCCGCCCCCTTGTTTTCTATGCAAAAGATAATTTTACACCATTTTAAGTTTATTGTCAATATAAAACCCCCGCGGCGGCTTTGATACCACTGCGGGGGGGTGAGAAGCTTAAAATGTTGAAACGTATCAACAATTCACGGCGGGGGTTATGGTCAAACTCTCTTGTATTCGTCATACCTGAACGGGTATTTTTCGGTGGTCATTACCTCTCCCTCTAAGGTCTTTTCCCAGTCCGGCATAGCGTCTATATCGGGGAAGAACGTGTCCGCGCCCTCAAACTCATGGAGGATCCGCGTCAGGTGTATCTTAGTACAGTAAGGCAGCAGGCAACGGTAGACCTCTCCGCCGCCTAACACATAGACGGTCTTTTCCGCCTTGTCAGTATAGCTTAAAAGCTCATCTACAGATGAAAAGCACCTGACTTGCGGAAAGTCCTCCGGCCGTGAGGTAAGCACTATGTTCTCCCTATCCGGCAGCGGTCTTTTCGGAAACGAAAGATAGGTCTTTCTGCCCATTACTATTATATTTCCCGTCGTCATCGCCCTAAGCCGTTTAAGGTCGGGAGAAAGGTGCGCTAACAGATCGCCGTCTTTTCCTATCCCGTTTTTAAGGTCGGCGGCGGCTATTATCTCAAGTCCTTTTGCCATTTTATACCGTCCTTTTAACGCTTTGTCACAAAATTTACGTTGGTATATGAGCTGTAGATGATCTTTGTGCCGATGTTTTTATATGAGCATATACGAACGCTGTATTTAGTTCCGGCGGAGAGCGAGGTCAGCTTATACGAGGTGGTCGAGCTGCCGTTTACCTTGTAGATCACCCACTTGCCGCCTTTATATATCTCTATTCTGTATCCGGAAGCGGTGGTATTGCGGTTCCACTTTATAGAAAGGGAATTTTTGGTCGCGGAGGACAGCCGCACGCCGCTGACGTTTGACGGGGAAGTATATACCGAGCCGGTCTTATAATTTCCGTATACGGTCTTGCCGCCTATGTTCATATAAGCGCGAATACGCACGCTGTATTTTGTTCCGGCGGAAAGTCCGCTTATCGTGTAGGAAACGGTCTTGCCGCTTTTTATAGTGTAGGTGAGCCACTTACCGCCCTTGTATATCCCCAGCTGATAACCCGCGGCGTTAGTGCTTTTGCTCCAGGATAATTTTACCGAGCCAGCCGTGCGGCTCGCTAACTTAAATCCGGTCATATTCGCCGGAGCGGTGTATACCGAGCCGGTCTTATATGCGCCGTAGATATTCTTTCCGCTTATAGTCTTATAAGCGCGGATACGCACGTTGTATTTCGTACCGCCGGAAAGTCCGGTAACGGTGTAAGAGGTGGTCTTGCCGCTCGGTATGGTGTAGGTCACCCACTTGCCGCCCTTATATACTCCGAGCTGATAGCCGGTTGCATTGGAATTTTTCGTCCAGGACAGCTTTACCGAGTTTACGCCGCGGCTTGCTAACTTAAATCCGGTCATATTCGGCGGTGCGGTGCATACCGAGCCGGTCTTATATGTACCGTAGGTCATCTTGCCTTTTATCGTCGCATAGCTGCGTATTCTCACGTTGTATTTGGTCGCGGAGGAAAGCCCCGTCACGGTAAACGATGTGGAATCGCCGCTCGCTATCGTGTAGGTGACCCACTTGCCGCCCTTATATACTCCGAGCTGATAACCCTCAGCGGTGGCATTTTTCGTCCAGGAAAGCTTTACCGAGTTTACGCCGCGGGTCGCCAGCTTAAAGCCGCTCACGTCAAGAGAGCCGGGATCGGTGGTAAAGCTCAGTATCTGCGGTTCACCGTATATTTTACTCGGCCCTTTAATAAATCCTCTTATTTCTATTTTGTAGGTGGTATTCGGCTTAAGTCCCACCATGTTGTAGGAAACCTTATAATCGTGGTAGATAGGGGCAAAGCCCTTGCGCTCCCCGTCCGGTGCTACCGCGTTGATAAGATAGCCGTCCACGCCGCTGTTTTTATTCCAGCCCACCTTGAGCGAGGTGGAGGTCTTTTCCAACAGCTTAAGTCCGGTCATCTTCTTCGGTACGGCTCCGGTATAGGAGGTCATGCGGGCGGTATATACGCGCTTGCCGTTTACGGTATTGTATGCGCGCACGCCGAACAGATACTCCTGCCCTGCCGCAAGCCCGGTGACCTGCTGCTGGAATTTGCCGTACTTCACGTCAAACAGCGTTTTCCAGCCGCTGCCGTCGTTTTGCTCGACTATATACCCCTCGGCGGGAACGGGATCCCAGTAAACTATCGCCGTGCCGAAGAATATCGGAGAGCGTACTCCGGTTACGTTCGCCGCGGATACGGTGACAGCCAGCTTTGCCTCTACGCCGTTTATTTTGCCGGTGATATAGTGCGTGCCGGGCAGCCACGGAGAAGTCTGCTGACCGTCGTCAAGCTCCAATTCCCCGTGCAGAGCATAGGAAAGCTCGCCTAACGTCATAGTCTTTACCTGACCGCTTGTGTAGGTCACCTTTGCGCGTATCGCGGTGCGGTCGTAATAGTATCTGAAATATTCGTTGTCGTCCTCGTCGGTCTGGTAACTTCCGTCGGTCGGACAGTTAAGAGTGGGCGTGCCGCCGTCAAAGGACAACGACAGCGCCTTGATATCGCTTTTTGCTATCTCGAAAGAGAATTTCCCCGTCACGCCGTCTACCGTACAGTAACCGGTCTGCCTGCCCGCGGAAAGCTCTTTTTCATCATGGGAAAATTCGGCGGTAAACCCGGTGAGGGCGTAAAGCTCGTCTGCCGGACAGCTTACGCTGTGACCGTCGGAATATTTCAATGTGACGTCGTAGTCGTAATCCTCCAGAGCATAGCAGAAATAGCGGGCGGTCCTGCCGTCGCTGCCGCTTGACGTGCGGTATTCTCCCGAAAGATGATACAGCGGCTTTATATCCGAAAGCGGTTTTGCTGTGACCGAGGTTATCTTGCTTTCGGCGACGGTGTAATTCACTTTGGTGCTGAGATTTCCCAGCTTATAGGTTACGGCATGAGTGCCGAGCCCCCACGGCTTTTCGCTTTGGTCGTCGGATATATCCAGCAGCAGACCGCTTTGCGCCTCAAAGCGGGGTATCTCCTCGCCGGTAAGCGTCTTTTTGCTGCCGTCGGAATATTTGACGGTGAGAGTTACTCCGTCGTAGCCGTACACGTCGTAGTACTCGGTATACTTCGTGCTGTCGCCATTCGTCAGATAACCGGAAACTTTGTCTGAATTATTCAGTACGGTATCCGCGACCGAAACGCTGATTGAGGACATTTGCGACTCGCTTGCCGCAAAAGCGGCTATTGCGGTCGCGGCCGTCACTGATGCTATAGCGGTGGCTATTCCCAGCCAATGTATCTTTTTTAACGTTCTTTTCATAATACGTTCCTCTTTGGAAAGGCATGCGGGAATTGAACCCGAGCCGCCTCACGACGATTCTTTTGGGCTATTTTCGCCCCTTGCTCCTTGACAGGCGCTAGCCTGCCTGCGTCGCAAGGAACGAAACTATCTCCAAAATCTCTCGCCATGAGGTGCGCGGCAGTTTTTACGGAGCAGATTTTCGTCAAGACAAGGAGACCGAACGAAGGCATACTTGCGTATGTCGAGCGAGGTCGACGCAGTATTGGCGGAAAGATGCCCGTAAAAACCGACTTGGGTTCGGCTCCCGCATGCCTAAGGGCTTATTTTTTTGCCAGTCCGAACAGTTCACCGATCTTTATACGGTTGCCGGTATGTAATATCAGCTGCTCATATACCCTTGCGACAAACAGCGCGATAATTACGTTGAACGCCGCGAGTATCAGTACGCCTATAAGGGTCTGGAGAATATCCAGCTGCCCCGTCAGCATTCCCGACGGTAACGAGAACGGCGAGGATAAGGGCAGGTAGTAGGAAAGCGTTTTAAGCATACCCTGACTGCCGTCTTCGGTGAAAGAGGGGAAATACGCGAGATAGAATCCTATCACGCTGAATATTGCAAAGGGCTGCATAGCTGAGTTTACGTCCTCGCTGTGGCTCACCGTAGCGCCGATAAGTCCCGCGATGAGCGCGTAGAACAAAAATCCCAGTATGAATATCACAAGTATCATTATTATCGTCAATGGTGAGATCTGGCTGAACAGCTTGCCGAACGCTTCGGTAAACTCGCCCACGCCGTCTACGCCCGCCAGGGCCTGAGAGGTAAGTCCCAGTCCGAGCGGCAATGTAGCGGCAAAGCCGATAACTCCCACTAGGATAAATCCTATAAACTGCATAAGCGACAGCGCGCCTATCGCAAGTATCTTGCCTATTATTATCGCGAGCGGTCTGGTAGAGATAAGCAGCGTGTCTATTACCTTAGAGGTTTTTTCCATCGCTACCGACTGCGCGATAAGCTGACCGTACAATACTATCATTATAAACAGTATCAGCGAGGTTATCATCGGCAGGACGCTGTTTATCATCTGCTGTGCAAAGGTCATCTCCTCCTCGCCCGCGATAGTGTTCACTATCGTCACCGGAGCGATCGCGGAGGGTATCTTATCCTCGGAAAGTCCCAGCTTTTCCAATCTTAATTCCGAGAACGCGGAGGAAGCGGTGCTTGCTATCACGTTAGCGTCGTCCGGCGATACTGAACCGTCTAGCGGCCTCATGGACTTTATGCTGTAGCCGGTATTTTCGTCGTATGTAAGCAGAACAAATACGCTGTTGCTGCCGTTTCTCACGGTGTTTGTGTATTCTTCGGCCTTATCCGAGCCGTCCGAACCGATAAACGTTAAGCCGGCGTCCTCAAAAAGCTTTTGATAATCGGAGCTTGCGGTGATACCCGAAGCGTCCGCAAAATATACCGTCTTTGTCTGCCCCGCAAGCGGGGTATCCTCCACCGTTCCCGGCGCGGGAGCGAGCAGCCCCGGCAGTACGTTTATAAGTATTACCATTGCAAGTATCAGCACCGAGATAAGTATCGAACTGATGATAAACGATTTTGTCTTTACCTGCTGTACCAGCGTAAACTTGAATATACTGCGCCATCCGTATGCGTTCATTTACAGCACCTCCTTTGCGGCTGCGTCCGCACGGGTGATATGTTCAACGAATATCTCGTGCAGGCTCGGCTCTCTCAGATCGAACCTTACCACGGTAAGACCCGCGTCTACCGCCTTTTTGAGCAAAGCGGACGCCTGCTGTTCGTCTTTTATCTTGAAATGTACTCCGTCGGGAGTGACCTCCTGAGCAGTAAGTCCGCACTCTGCGGCAAGCGGGAGGATATCTCCGTCGCACTTCACCTCAAGGTTCACCCTGCCGTAGCCTTTCTTTATCTCGTTGAGGTCGCCCTGCAATACCGTATGTCCGTGGTGGATGATGGTAAGGTCGCTGCAAAATTCCTCAATGACCGGCATCTGGTGGCAGGACATGATTATATATTTGTTTTTGGCAGTCTGTTCATAAATTATACTTTTGAAAAGGTCTGCGTTGACCGGATCAAGTCCGGACAGCGGTTCGTCCAGCACCAACAGCTCCGGATCGGAGATAAGCGCGGCGGCAAGCTGCACCTTCTGCTGATTACCCTTTGAAAGCTGATCCGCGCGCTTTTCGCGGTACTGATCAAGGCCCATGCGGTCGAACCAGTAGTCCATCGCTTTAGCGGCGTCCGCCTTTTTCATTCCTCTTAATTCTCCGAAATACATGAGCTGGTCGGTTATCCTGTACTTAGGATAAAGTCCGCGCTCCTCCGCAAGGTAGCCTATTTTTCCTCTTATAGGATCCATCGGCTTGCCGTCCCATAATACCTCTCCGGTATCCTTTGACAGCATACCCAGTATTATCCTTATCGCGGTGGATTTTCCCGCGCCGTTAGTGCCGAGCAGCGCGTATACGCCCGGACGGCTCATCTCAAAGCTGAGGTCGCTCAGCGCCTGTACGTTGCCGTATTTTTTTGAAATGTTCTTTACCGTAAGCGCCATATGATCTCCCTTCCTTTTGTTGCAGATTTTTTTGCCTGCGTATAATTCTAACATACGGGACAAGTATACCATAAAAGAATATAAAAATCAATAGCTTTTGACCGTATTTAAGCGGGTAAAATCATGTAATAAATACATTCTTTACCTGAAAACGAGATATGCTCTGCGAAAGCGCACTGCCTGAAAATCCGCCTTCGTGGGCAGATTGCACAAAAAGCGGTTTGATTATTCGTAAAAATTTTACGGAATAACTGATTGACAAAAGGGCATTATTGTGATATATTGTTTTTAGCACTCTAAGAGATAGAGTGCTAGCAAGAAACAAAACGAGTGCTAACACGCTTTCGGCACAAAGGAGGGGCCGGTATGGAAAAACGTACACTTAAAATACTTGAAGCGATAGTGGACGAATATATCCGCACCGGAGAGGCGGTCGGCTCAAAGCTGATAGCCGAGCGGCTTGGCAACACGGTATCCTCCGCGACCATAAGAAACGAGATGGCGGCGTTAGAGCAGCAGGGGCTGCTTGAGCACACACACACCAGTTCCGGCAGACAGCCCACCTATCAGGGACTGAGATTCTATATAGAAAATATAATGCCCCCGCAGGAATTGCCCGAAGAGGACCGCGAGGAGATAGATAAGATATTCGAGGGGTTAGACGCCGAAAACGAGAGCGAATTTATCGAAAACGCCGGACATGCGCTTGCCGAGGTCACAAAGTGCGCGATAGTTTCCGCCAGCGCGGTGAGCAAATTTTCGGTGATATCAAAGGTAGAGGTGATACCCACCGGCCGCAGGATGTATGTTCTGCTGCTGATAACCTCGGAGGGCAGCATTAAAAACCGCGTCTGCCGGCTCAGCTTTGATCTTACGGAAGAACAGGTGGACTTTTTCAAACGGTTCATAAACCGCAATCTCACCGGAGTCAATCTTGAAATGCTGTCCGAGGAATATATAGAACAGATGGCGCAGGCGATGGGCAGCTATGTTCTTACGTTGTCGCCATTGCTTAAGGCGGTGGCGGACTTATCGGCGGAGATGATGCAGCAGCAGGTGGAGATATCCGGCGAGCGCAATTTACTTGAGTGCAAGGAGTTCACCGGCAGCGAGATAGTCGCGCTGATAGAGGGGAAAAACGAGCTTACCAAGCTGCTGGACGACAGCTTTTCCGGCATAAGCGTGAAATTCGGCAAGGATTCCGACACCTTTGCGGTAAGCAATTCCAGCGTGATATCCGCCAGCTTTTCAAAGGGCGACCGTAAAGCGGGCAGCTTTTCGGTGATAGGTCCGGTAAGGCTGGATTACAAAAAGATAATTCCTTATATTGAATATTTCAGTGCGAAGGTGACCAATGCTTTGTCACCCTCGGACGAGGTGGAACAACTCGAAAGCATAGAAAAGGAGGCAGAGGGAATTGAGCAAGAAGAATAAGAAAGAGCTTGACGGCGAAAAGGAGAAAGAACAGCTTACAGAAGAAACAGCAGAGCAGGAAAACAACGCGGAGCTTCCCGAGGAGGAAGCTTCACAGGAGGAAACCGCCGAGGATACTTCCGAAAAGGAGGGATCACCCGAGGAGGACGTACCCGAGGTAGATCCGAAAGACTTAGAGATAGCGGATCTTAAGGACAAATGGCTGCGCACCGCGGCGGAGTACGACAACTACCGCAAGCGCGCCGCTAAAGAGCGGTTAGAGCTTACTCCCGAGATAACCGCGCGGACATTGACAGAATTTTTACCGGTAATGGACAGTCTTGAACACGCGTTAGCGGCGCAGTGTTCCGACCCGAATTACAAAAAGGGCGTAGAGCTGATAAAGGAGAATTTCGTCACCGCTTTGCAAAATCTCGGAGTAGAGGAGATAAGCTCCGACGGAGAGCCGTTCGATCCGGCGTACCACCAGGCGGTGCAGCAGGTGGAAAAGGAGGGCGCTGAGTCCGGCACGGTAGCCGCGACTTTCCAAAAAGGTTACAAAATAGGAGACAAGGTGCTGAGATTTGCCATGGTGTCGGTGGTAAAATAGGCACAAAACAACACCAAAACAAATAAATTTATAACGAAAAGGAGATATTTATCATGGGAAAGATAATAGGTATCGATTTAGGCACAACAAACTCTTGCGTATCCGTTATTGAGGGCGGAGAGGCAACGGTAATAACCAACTCCGAGGGTTCAAGAACTACCCCGTCGGTAGTGGCATTCACCAAGGACGGCGAGCGTCTGGTAGGACAGCTTGCAAAGAACCAGGCGGTCACCAACCCCGACAAGACCGTTATTTCCATCAAGCGCCACATGGGCAGCGATTACAAGGTGGACATCGACGGCAAGAAGTACACTCCGCAGGAGATATCCGCGATGATACTCCAAAAGCTGAAAAGCGACGCGGAGGGTTATCTCGGCGAAAAGGTATCCGACGCGGTAATAACCGTACCGGCATATTTTACCGATTCACAGCGTCAGGCGACCAAGGACGCGGGACAGATCGCCGGACTTAACGTACACCGTATCATAAACGAGCCTACCGCGGCGGCGCTGGCTTACGGCATCGACAAGGAAAAAGAGCAGAAGATAGTGGTATACGATCTGGGCGGCGGCACGTTCGACGTGTCCGTCATCGAGATAGGCGACGGCGTGCAGGAGGTGCTTGCTACCGCCGGAAATAACCACCTCGGCGGCGACGACTTCGACCAGAGAGTAATAGACTATCTGGTATCCGAGTTCAAAAAGAGCGACGGCGTTGACCTTAAGGCGGACAAATTCGCTATGCAGCGTCTTAAGGACGAGGCGGAAAAAGCGAAGATAGCGCTTTCCAACGCGCCGAGCGTAAACGTCAATATCCCGTATATCACCGCGGACGCCACCGGACCCAAGCACCTTAACGTACAGCTCACCCGCGCGAAGTTCAACGAGCTTACCGCAGACCTGGTAGAGGCGACCATGGGGCCGTTCAAGCAAGCGATAAGCGATTCCGGCCTTAGTATGAGCGAGATAGACAAGGTGCTGCTGGTAGGCGGTTCTACCAGAATACCCGCGGTACAGGAAGCCGTTAAGAAGTACACCGGCAAAGAGCCGTTCAAGGGCATAAACCCCGACGAGTGCGTGGCTATGGGCGCAGCTATCCAGGGCGGCGTGCTCAATAAGGAGGTAACCGGTCTGCTGCTGCTGGACGTTACCCCGCTTTCACTCGGTATCGAGACCGCGGGCGGTATCTGCACCAGAATGATAGAGAGAAACAAGACCATACCCACCAAGCACAGCCAGATATTCTCGACATTCTCCGACAATCAGCCGTCGGTGGACATCAATATACTCCAGGGCGAGCGTGAGTTTGCCAAGGACAATAAGTCTATAGGAATGTTCAGACTCGACGGCATCGCTCCCGCGCCGAGAGGTATCCCTCAGATAGAGGTAACTTTCGACATCGACGCGAACGGTATAGTAAACGTATCGGCTAAGGACCTCGGCACCGGCAAGGAGCAGCATATTTCGATAACCGCCTCCACCAACATGAGCAAGGAGGATATCGACAAGGCTGTCAAGGAAGCGGAGGCTTATGCCGAGGAGGACAAGAAGCGCAAGGAAGAGGTCGAGATACGCAACAACGCCGACCAGATGGTCTACCAGACCGAAAAGTCCATGAACGAGTTCGGCGATAAGGTGACCGAAGCGGACAAGGCGGCGGTAAATCCCAAGATAGAGGCGCTTAAAGAGGCACTCAAGGGTACCGACAACGACGCTATCAAGGCCGCTCAGGACGAGCTGCAAAAAGCGTTCTACTCCGTAGCGGAGAGAATATACAAGGAGCAGGGAGCGCAGGCGCAGCAGACCGACGTACAGGGCGAGGGCACAAGCTCCGGTTCCGACAACGGCGGCGACAACGTAGTAGACGCGGACTACACCGACGCTAACTGATAATTGCGGCAAGACCGCATGGTAAAAATATCCGTTGCAAAGCTGATGCTGTCTTACGGCGGCGTCGGCTTTGACGGCTGTTGAAAGGCAAACGAGTATATGGCAGAAAAACGTGATTATTACGAAGTCCTCGGCTTGCAAAAGGGCGCGAGCGAGGACGAGATAAAAAGAGCATACCGAAAGCTTGCCAAGCAGTACCACCCCGACCTTAACCCGGATAACCCGGAGGCGGAGGCGAAGTTCAAGGAAGTAAACGAGGCGAACGACGTGCTTTCCGATCCGGAAAAGCGCGCGAGGTACGACCAGTTCGGCCATGCGGGCGTCGATCCGTCATACGGCGGCGGTGGCGGCAGCTACGGCGGAGGATTCGGCGGGTTTGGCGGATTTTCCGGCGGCGACGGCATAGACTTAGGCGATATTTTCGATTCTATTTTCGGCGGCGGAGGAGCGCAGCGCAGCAATCCCAACGCGCCGAGGCGGGGTTCCGATATAGCGATAAGCCTTGACATCAGCTTTATGGAGGCGTGCAAGGGGCTTTCCCACGAGGTGGAGATAAACCGCGCGGAGACCTGCGAAGCTTGTCACGGTACCGGAGCGAAAGCGGGCACTTCCCCCAAGACCTGCCCGGAATGTAAGGGTACGGGACAGGTGCGCTTTCAGCAGCGCAGTATACTCGGCGTTATGACCTCCACCAGACCTTGTACACGCTGCGGCGGCAAGGGCAAGATAATAGATACTCCCTGTCCGGAGTGTAACAGCGGCCGCGTTCAGCGCAGGAAAAAGGTCATCGTCAACGTTCCTGCCGGAATAGACAACGGTCAGACGCTGTGCGTGCGCGGCGAGGGCAACAGCGGTATAAACGGCGGCAGCAAGGGCGACCTTAACGTCCGTATCACCGTAAGGAAAGACCCCATCTTTGAGCGCAAGGGCTTTGATGTATGGTGCGAGATACCGATAACTTATACGCAAGCGGTACTCGGCGACGAGCTTACCGTGCCTACCATCGACGGGAACGTCAAGTACAGTATCCCAGAGGGTACTCAGCCGGGAACGGTGTTCAGGCTGAAAGGCAAGGGGATCAAAAAGCTCCAGCGCGACGGCCGCGGCGACCAGATGGTAAGGGTATCCATAGAAGTACCGAAAAGGCTGAACAAAAAGCAAAAGGACGCGCTCCAGAGCTTTGAAAAGGAGCTCGGCCCGCAGAATTACGAAAAGCGCAGCGGCTTTTTCGACAAAATAAAGCAGTTTGGCGAGGATATCAAGAAGAATTTTTCGTGAGGGTATCCCTCAAACTCCGATTTATGGGGGCTCTGCCCCCAAGCCCCCGCTGGGGAGCAGATTGCTCCCTTGAGAGCGAAGCTCTCAACAACTATGCGCGCCAGCGCATAGTTTACAGACACCCTTATGTGATTTTTATTTTAGATAATACTACTATTAAAATGAATTGCCGTTCCGAAAGGAGCGGCAATCTGTTTTTCTTTTTTCAATATACCGTTGCATACGAAATACAAGGGATAATCCTTATCCGAATTTATTCACCTCCGCTGGCCTCTCCGACAGGACACCGCGTCGTCACAAACTCCGCTCCACTCCATTCGACCGTAAAGGTCGAATATCCGTTCCTCTCCGTTGCTCCTCCTTTTCCCAAAAAGTCAAAGACTTTTTGGGAACCCTTATAAATAGGGAAAGGCGACCTACGGTTCCTTTCCCCTACCCTCGGTTTCCTTTCGGTCTTTTCTTCCCGCCCCCACCCTATCTTTCCCCTTTGCGCTTCCTATGGAGGGCACTTGATAACTCCAAAATACAGTACGTCCGCGGCGTTGCTGCTTTGCATTTGGCTGCTTGGCGGAGGCATTATAAAGTTCTTTTATTATCTTGCTGCCCTTTCGGCGGTCGCGGCACTTTTGGGGGCTCTGCCCCCAATACCCCCGCTGTGCGCTGCGCGCACAGATTCCCGCCCACCCGCCCCATTTGTTTGGGGCTCCGCCCCAAACCCCGATTTTAATTTTGGGTTACTAATTTATTTATGTTTGCGGACAGTTTACAAACCGGTGCTTTTTAAGGTGGAGCAAAGCCCTGATTAATTGAGCGCTGCTCTTACTCCCATTTTGAGCTATGTCTTTAATCCCCTCCGAGTGCATGTTATTCTCAGATTCCTATATATTTATACAAAATTATCCCGCTCCCTTTACGGGGGCGGGATAATTTTATGAACGCATAAGGGGTCTGGGGAGCAATCTGCTCCCCAGCGGGGGTTCTGGGGGCAGAGCCCCCATAAATCGGGATTGGACTCCCCAAAACAAAAAACCACCGCACCGACGAAAATCGGTGCGGCAGTTGTTAATTATTGATCATTACTTAAGTATTCTGAACTTACCGATTATAGGAAGCTCTTTAGCCTTACCGGTAACCGCGTTTACAATGCCCATTATCATAAGTATCAGCAGCGGGATGCTTATAACCAGACCGATGATGGTAACTATAACGGAAGCTACTCCCAGAGCGCCGAAGTTGCCGGTCAGTACATCCGTAACAGATGTAGTCGCACTTGCGATACCGGTCACGATAGCGCTGATGATGCTGAATATTACAGTGAGGATAAGGTCAACGATAAAGAAGACGATACCCTGATTGGTGTGGAAACGTGCATACTTTGAATCGGGTCTTGCCAGAAGCGGGATAAGGAACAGTATGCCGAGATAAGCGAACAAAGAGATTATCTTGTTCTGCTGGATGTCGGCGGGATCAAATTCCGCAGTGGTATCCGCGGTGTTCATTATGTTCTGGGCAACGTTCTGTGCAGCTTGAGCAGCAGAAGCCTTTACAGGCTCGCCGCATGCAGGACATACGTTTGCGCCCTCGGGGATCTCAGCCCCGCACTTGTTACAAAAAGCCATTTTTTACCTCCAAAAATTCCGATCAAACGGATAATTACAAGTAAATTATAGAACTTATTTGCGCTTTTGTCAATTGAAATCCTCAGTGTACCGTGAATTTTTATATAAATATACAAAAAAACGCTGTAATTTTGGCTATTTTTTAGGCGGTGCGTATACGGGCGGTCTGACGCTGTGCCATGACAAGATCATAGTACACGCCCTTGTTCTTCAGCAGCTCGGTATGTGTGCCTATCTCCGCGACTCTTCCGCGGTCGAGCACTATCAGCCTATCGGCGTTGGCAAGAGTGGACAAGCGGTGTGCTATCGCGATAGTGGTGCGCCCCTCTATCAGCCGGTTCAGCGCGTCCTGTATCTGCTTTTCGGTCTGGGTATCCAGCGACGCGGTCGCCTCGTCTAAGATGAGTATTTTCGGGTCGTGAAGTATTGCCCTGGCAATAGCGACGCGCTGGCGCTCCCCTCCGGAGATGTTGTAGCCGCGCTCTCCGACTATAGTATTATAGCCGTCCGGCATGCGGGTGATGAAGTCGTGGCAGTTTGCGGTCTTGGCGGCCTGCACTATCTCTTCAAAAGTAGCGTCCGGTTTGGCGTAGCGGATATTGTCCAGTACCGTGCCGTTGAATAAAAACGTTTCCTGAAGCACTACGCCCACCTGGGAACGCAGCGAGCTTTGCTCTATGTCGCGTATGTCGGTGCCGTCTATTTTTATTGTGCCGGAGGTGGGGTCGTACAATCTCATGACGAGATTTATGAGGGTGGATTTTCCCACGCCGGAATGTCCCACCACGCCTATCATCTCGCCTTTTTTGATGTCAAAGCTGATGTCTTTCAGCACCGGATTATATGCCTTGTAGCCGAAGAACACGTTTTCAAACCGGATATCGCCGTTTACCGTCATCGGTTTTGCGTCCTCGCGGTCGGAAAGGTCGTTTTCCTCCTCGAGCAGCTCGAACACGCGGCTCGCGCTTACTCCTGCCTGAGCGAGCGCGCGGGGCAAAGAAGTCAGCCACTGTATCGGTCCGTACAGCATATAAACGTAAGCGGTGAACTGCACCAGCTCGCCTATCTGCATACTGCCGCCGAGTATCATACTTCCGCCGAAGTACAGCGCGCAAAATTCTCCGATACTGAAAAGGTATCGTATCGGCGGTTGTACTAAATACCAGACCACCTCGGCGTTTTTTATCGAATCCGACCACGCCTTGGACGCCTTGCGGTAATTTTCGCAGGCGCGCTTTTCTCCGCCGTAGTTTTTCACCACGCGCTCCCCGTGGAGAACGTCGTGCAGCAGCTCCGACGCGCGGCACTGACACCTCCAGGAACGGCTGTATCTCACGCTTATTATATTAAAGGATTTCACCGACAGATACGCCGCAAGCGGTAACGGCAATACCACTATCAGCGCGAGCCTCCAGTTGGTAAAGAACATTATAATTACCAGTGCGATAAGCGCCGCGGTCTGGAATATCATGTCCTTGCCCTGCTTGGTAACGAAGTCCTGCAAGACGTTTGAATCGGAGGATACGCGGTTTATAAGCTCTCCGGGGGTGCGGCGGGAAACGTTGCTCATCGACAGCTCCTGCGTCTTATTGAAGATGTCCCGCCGTAAGTCCCGCCCGTAAGCGGTGGATATCTTGTAATTCATATGCTCCTGCAACAGCCTGAATATCATCGTACCGAGGTTTATCCCCAGCATACAAAGCGCTATCTTGATAAATAACGCCCAGTCGCTGTTATTCGGTACGATAAGGTCGTCGATAAGCACGCGCTGGAATATGGGGTTCACCACGTCCGCCGCGTACAGTATAAAGGTCGCCGCAAGCGCGAGAAAAAACTGCGTTTTATACGGCGCCAGCCGCTTTATCAGCTTGATGAACACGCCCTTTTTCGCAGAGCAGAACACGCACTTTTTTCCGCGCATGACCGCGCCGCAGACCGGGCAGGTCGGCTCGTCCGCGTCGGTCTTGTCTGCGAAAACTCCGGTGTTTATGTAATGCTCGATTATCTTTGCAAGCTCCGCGTACCGCAGAAAATATTTCTGATTGAAAGCGCAGACGCATTCCCACTTTCCGTGCTCGTCTTTTACGCAGAGCATGGAACAGCCGATAAGCTGCTGCACCTCTATCTCGGCAATACGGTCGGTGGGATATTCCTTTATCAACTCCCCGCCGATGTATACCGAGAGTTTTTCCTTTACCGCCGTAAGGTGACCGTCGACCCGCTTTGTTTTGCGGTCAAGGTCGAAAGGCAGTGAAAACGTCACGTCGCTTTCGTTTACGCCTTTCGGCAGTGATATCTTAAGATCCATTATCTTTCCTTTCAATTAGATGAAAAGCTGCAATCGTTTTATGCTCGCTTTGTCCATCTTGGATATCTCGGGTATGATATAACGGTTCCCGTCCGCGTCGGTGACGCTTATCATTTTGTTTTGTATCATGCGGAAGTTATGCCACCAGTCGTTGACGGCTATCCTTTTATCTCCCGCGGTGGTTTCCGCCTCCAAAAAGAGATATCCCATTCGGTTGTCCGTTATCTTCTTTATCCTTGTGATAATAGGGATATAATACTTAAAGTCTAAAAACTCCTCCGCCGTTTTCCTTTGCTGAACGGACAGAGCGTCTGTATCCTTTATCACTCCTATTTCTTTCCATTCCTCGCGGTCGTTTTTGTAAGAGGCGCTGATGTACTGCGTTCCGCTGATGAACGGCACCAGCCTTGTCAGCGTGACGCGGTGCCACTCCTCGCCCTCGTATCTTAAAGTAAGCAGACCGCTGTCCTCCGGTATAAGCTCTAATTTATCCGGTTCTAATAATTTTAATGTATCTACTTCATATATCGTTTCGGTGTTTTGTTTCATCTTAATCCCCACCTATTCCTATAGATTTAAGCGACATCGACTGCAATCGGTAAAGCTCGAAATACGCGCCTTTTTGTCGAATAAGCTCGTCGTGTGTGCCGCTTTCCTTAAGCTCGCCGTTTTCTATCACGTTTAACATATCCGCGTCGCGGAGCGTTGACAATCGGTGAGCTATCGCGATTATCGTCCTGCCTTGTTTGAGGTTGTCTATCGCGTTTTGTATCTTTCGCTCGGTGGCGGTGTCCATCGCGGCGGTCGCCTCGTCGAGTATCAGGATATTCGGCTTTTGTATAAGCGCGCGGGCGATGGATATACGCTGCTTTTCACCGCCGGAAAGACTTATGCCGCCGCTGCCTGTAATGGTGTCATAGCCGTCCGGCAGCTGCATGATAAAGTCGTGGGCGTTTGCGTTCTTCGCCGCTTGTATGACCTCTTCCATATCCGCGTCGGGTCGGGCATAGCGTATATTGTCGGCAATAGTGCCCATGAACAGATAGGTTTCCTGCGATACCACGCCGATACTCTCCCTCAGAGCGGAAAACGGTATTTGCTTTATCGGTATGCCGTCTATAAGTATCTCGCCGGAGGTGACGTCATACATGCGGGAAATAAGGTTTATCATGGTGGATTTTCCCGCGCCGGTCTTGCCGACGATGCCGGTGAATTTTCCCGCCTCGGCCTTGAATGACATGTTTTTGAGCACCGGTCTGCCCGCCTCATACTCAAAAGTAACGCCCTTAAATTCTATATTGCCTTTAAGACCGCCGTCGGGGATATCGGCGGGGTGCTCCGGCTCTTTTACCGTCGGCTCGTTGTCGAGTATCTCGAACATTCTGCCCGCGGCGTCGGTGCAGCGCGTCCAGTCGTTGCCCATGTACATAAAGAAGAACATAGGGTCCCATATAACGCCGAAATAGCTTATCAGCAGAGTAAGGCCGCCGAACTGCAATTGCCCGTTAAGCACCAGAAAAACGCCGAGGCAGTAGATAAGCCCGTTGAATACCGCATATACCCCCTGCTGCACCGGGAAGAACCACGCGCTGCGGCGGCTGCGGTTGTAGTCGGCGGTGTACAGCGCCTCGTTTCGCGTGCCGAACCTTTCTATCTCCTGTTCCTCTCTTGCGAACGCCTTTACCACCCGGTGACCGTTCAGCGCGTCGGTCAGCACCGCGTTCACCCCTCGGCGGGCTATGTCGCGGTTGCGCCAGTGCCTGCGCTGTCCTCTCATCCAGACAAATTCTCCCGCCAATACCAAAAACGCTATCCCGAACATACACAGCGCTATCAGCGGGTTTATCATCAACATAAGCACCACCAGCCCCAGTATCTTTATCACGTTTGCGATACACTGGGGCATGATATCGGTAAAGAAAAAGAACACGTCGTTGCTGTCCCTGTCCACCCTGCTCATGAGCGAGCCGGTCTGTTTATTTGTAAAAAAGGACAGCGAAAGGTTCTGCATCGCCTCAAAAATTTTCGTCCTTAAATTATGGACTACTTTAGGAGCTATGCAGCTGATGATTATTCCGTACCCGATAGAGAAAATGGTAGAGATAAGAGAAAAGCCGGCCATAGCGGTAACTACGGGTAGTATTTGTCCGTACATGCCGCCGCTCTCGCTCAGCACGTCATCGTACAGTAATTTTGTCCCGAAATACGGGGAGATAAGCCCCAGCGCGACTGACAGAAATATCATCGCCAGTATCGCCGCCATCTGCCATTTATAATCCCCGAACATGCCAAGCAGCCGCTTGAATATCCAGCTGCGCTTGGTGCAGTACGGACAGAACCGGCGGTTGGGGTCGGGATATTTGCGCTGGCATTTGGGGCAGTATATATGCCGGTCGTCCAGCGCGGAATCGTCCGGCGTTTCGTTTCTTTTAAGGCAGTCGAAACGGCGGCAGAACTGCTCGAACTTCTCCGAAAAGCCGCTTGAAAATCTGCCCAGCGGCAATTCCCTGCCGTCGGTCATCTTCGCGATAAGGCGGCAGGTGTACTGGTATCTGTCCACGAACAGCCGCTCGATATCCGCGTTTTCATATTCGGCAAAATCCTTAAAATCAAATGCCGAATCAAAAGTCTTTTTGTTCCTTACCAGTCTGTCATATCCCGACAGGATATAAAGACGGTCAGAGTCATAGGTTATGTATACGTCAAAATAACAGCCGTCGCTGTCCATATCCGCCTTGACGCAGTAAAGCAGCTTGTCGGTATCTACCGCGCGCTTAGAAAACGCAGCGCTTACCGCGTCGGTCAGCTTGTCAAAGTATTTGATCACGGAATAAAGTCCCTCTCCACGGGAAAACGACGGAGAAACTTCATTTACGGTCAGAGTACGATATAGCCCACCTTTTTATATACCTTCTGCAAGGTTTTTCGGCTGGACTTAAACGCCTTTTCCGCGCCGTTTCTCATACATTCCTCGATGTATTTTTTATCGGCGGAAAGGCGTGCGTATTCCGCCTGTATCGGTGCGAGGCGGTCGGCGGTAGCTTCTCCCACCGCCAGCTTGAATTCGCCGTAGCCTTTGCCGTCAAATTCTTTCTCCGTTTGCTCGTATGTCTTGCCGGTGACCGCCCCGTATATCGACATAAGATTGTTTATGCCGTCCTTGCCGGGCGCGTATCTCACATGAGAATCGCTGTCTGTCACCGCGCGCTTGAATTTTCTTATAATAGTGTCCCTGTCGTCAAGCACCGATATGCTTGCGTTGGGGTTTTCGTCCGATTTGGACATCTTTTTGGTCGGGTCCTGCAAAGACGCTATCTTTGCGGTTTTTGTCGGTATATACGCCTCCGGCACGGTGAACACGTCGCCGTATATGTTGTTGAAGCGTATCGCTATATCCCTCGACAGCTCAAGATGCTGCTTTTGGTCTATCCCGACCGGCACAAGGTCAGCCTGATAAAGCAGAATGTCCGCCGCCATCAGCACCGGATAGGTGAACAGTCCGGCGTTGATATTCTCCGGGTGCTTTGCGGATTTGTCCTTGAACTGCGTCATGCGGGACAATTCTCCGAACTGCGTAAAGCAGGAGAGTACCCAGGAAAGCTCCGCGTGCTGGCAGTTCTGGCTCTGGACAAACGCGGTGGAATGCTCCGGGTCTACCCCCATCGCAAGCAGTAACGTGTAGCTTTCGTACACCTGCTTTCTAAGCTGCTGCGGGTCCTGCCTTACCGTTATCGAATGAAGGTCCGCTATGCAGTAGGTGCAGTCGTATTCCTGCTGTAATTTTACCCAGTTGTCCAGCGCGCCGAGATAATTTCCCAGCGTCGGCGTATTGGTCGGCTGAATGCCGCTTAATATCTTTTTTCTTTCTTTTTCCATCGTAAAGCTCCTTATTATGAATTATCTGTAAAAATCTCTTGCGACCTCGGCGAGGATATCCACGCCTTTTTCTATCTGTTCGTCGGTCGGTGTGGAATAATTCAGCCTGAACGATAAGCAGGGAGCGTTCTCGTTTACTAAAAACGCGTTGCCCGGCACTACCGCTACCTTGTTTTTGACCGCTTTTTTGCAAAAATAATTCATATCGCCGTCCGGCAGCGTTCCCCATATAAACAGACCGCCCTCCGGCTCGGTAAACTTTATCGACTTGGGCATGGTCATTTTCAGCTTGCCCAGCATAAGATCGGATTTCTTCCTGTAGATCTCCTTAAGTCCGTGGATATGCTCCTCAAAGTCGTTTTCGGTGACGAACCTGTACGCTATCATCTGCGGAAGTATCGAGGTATGCACGGTGGATACCTGCATACATACCACCGCTTTTGCGATAACGTTGCTCGGCGCGCACATGTACCCTACTCTCAGTCCCGGCGCTAAGACCTTTGAGAACGTTCCGGCATAAATGACGTTGCCGGTGGTGTCCATGGACTTTATCGTCGGAAGATCGTCCCCCGCGAATCTCAGATCGCCGTAGGGGTTATCCTCAAGAATATATACGTTATACTTTCTCGCAAGCTCTATCACCTTTTTGCGCTTTTCAAGGCTCATGGTTATACCGGTCGGGTTCTGGAAATTCGGGATAAGATAAATGAAAGCCACCCGATGGTATTTCTGTAAAGCGCGCTCTAGCTTGTCGGTGTTTATGCCGTCCTCTTCCATCTCTATCCCTACCAGCTTTGCGTTGTAGGAACGGAATGCGTTGAGCGAGCCGATAAAGGTCGGAGCCTCGCAGATTATAACGTCGCCCTCGTTGCATATCTCCTTGGTCGCGACCTCTATAGCCTGCTGCGCGCCGGAGGTTATTACCACCTCATCGTCCTTGCCGAGCATATTCTTCTTGGTAAGGTCGTCGCGTATCCACTGTCTTAGCGGCGCGTAACCCTCCGTCACGGAATATTGCAAAGCGTCTATCGGCGTTTCGGTAAGTATCTCGTTCGTTATCCTTTTTATTTCCTCTACCGGGAATGCCTCCGGTGCGGGGTTGCCCGCCGCAAAGCTTATTACCGACGGGTCCGCGGTGAATTTAAGTATCTCACGTATCGCCGACGGCTGCAAAGCCTCCACTCTATAAGAAAATGCATTCATATCAAATATTACGTCACGCCGCGCAAACGGCGCGATACTCCTCCCTCTTTTGTATTTTGCCATTGTTATGGGTTGGCAATATGTATATTTTATCACAAATTAAATGGGATTGCAAGCGTAATATCTATATTTAGCGCGTTTTTTTGAAGAAAATCCCAAGAAAATAAATTTACATTTTTTGCCATAGACATGTCAAACATTTGCAAAAAAACAGTATTGACAGGTATTTGATACGGTGATAAAATGATGTTGTAATTTAACACGACCGATACACGGGGAGCTTGTGAGGCAGGCTGAGAGGGAGTACACAACTCCGACCCGCTACCTGATTTGGGTAATGCCAACGTAGGGAATGTGAAAATATATGCTATTCACTTCCTGAGGTATCAGGGAGTGTTTTTTATGAAAGGATGGTTTTATGAAACCGAATTACAAAACACAAATAGTAAAGCTCGCTATAGCGGGCGTACTGATCGCGCTCGGCGCGGTGCTGAGCGGCACGTTCTCTTTCCCGATAGGCTCGGTGAAATGCGCGCCGTTCCAGCACATGATAAATGTGCTGGCGGGAATAATTTTAGGCCCGTGGTACGCGGTGGCGATGGCGTTTATCACCTCGCTATTAAGGATAGCGAACGGCACGGGAACGTTGTTTGCCTTTCCGGGCAGCATGATAGGCGCGCTTTGCTGCGGACTGGCGTTCCGTTACCTGTTCACTAAAAGGCCGCTTGCGGCGCGTATCCCGATAGCGGTAGCGGGAGAGGTGATAGGCACCGGAATAATCGGCGCGATGGCTACATATCCGATAGCGGTATTTATCCTCGGCAACAGCGACACCACGCTGTTTGCAAACGTTATCCCGTTCTTAGTAAGCACCGCGGTAGGCTCCGCGATAGCGGCGGTATTGGTATTCTCGCTTTCCAGAGCGGGGGTAATAAGGAGATTTATATTACAAGAGGATAAAAAGGCGGAAGAGTGATTTTTTGGGGCGCTGCCCCAAATCCCGATTATGGGGGCTCTGCCCCAAGCCATGATTTATGGGGGCGCTGCCCCCAAGCCCCTGCAAGGGGGAATATTTCCCCCTTGACCCCGACATGATTTCAGATATACCGTTGCATACGAAGTACAAGGGATAATCCTTATCCGAATTTATTCACCTCCGCTGGCCTCTCCGACAGGACACCGCGTCCGTCATTTGCTCTTTTTTCTTTTTAATATACCGTTGCGTACGAAATACAAGGGATAATCCATATCCGAATTTATTCACCTCCGCTGATTTCTCCGACAGGACACCCAGGATAGGGGAAAGGCGACCTACGGTTCCTTTCCCCTACCCTCGGTTTCCTTTCGGACTTTTCTTCCTCACCCGACCCCTATCCGTCCCTTTATTCACGTCGCAGGTTTTACCTATCCGCCGCGTTTTATCGGTTTCTGTTACGGCTGCTATTCTTCTTTTATGCTTTCTATGAAGGGCACTTGATGACTCCGAAATACAGTACGTCGGTTAAGTCGTACAGACTCATTTGGCTGCTTGGCGGAGGCATTATAAAGTTCTTTTATTATCTTCCTGCGCTTTCGGCGTTGCGTTTTTACCCGCCCACCCACCCAATTTGTTTGGGGCTCCGCCCCAAACCCCGATTTTAATTTTTGGGTTGCTGATATATTCGTGTTTGCGGACAATTTATAAATTCGTGCTTTTTTGGAGCTTTCGCCTCACACGCTTTTGAGTTATGTCCTTAATTCCCGCCGAGTGCATGTTATTCTCAGATTCCTATACATTTATACAAAATTATCCCGCTCCCTTTATGGGGGCGGGATAATTTTATGATCACATAAGGGGCCTGGGGAGCAATCTGCTCCCCAGCGGGGGCTTGGGGGCAGAGCCCCCATAAAGCGGGTTTGGGCAACGCTAAAAAACAGGCATGGTCTGTACCACGCCTGTTTTTTGTTTATCTTGTTATCAATTCATATACTCCCCGTTATACTCCAGCAGTGTAACGCTGTCGACTCCCTCGATAGCCTTGAAACGGGAGATCTGTGAAGTGTCGTTGTTCTTCACCTTTATCTCAATGGTAAGCTCCAGTCGGTCGTCCAACTGCGTCTTGTTTTTAAGACGGTAGCGCAGCGTGCCGAGCATGGCGTTCACGTTCTCCTCCGCGCCGACGGCATAGCGCACCACCAGCAGGTAGCAGCGGCGCTCCTTTTTTATCAGCGTAAGGATTATGTACAGCACCGCGATAAATACCGAGCCTATCACCGCGGGGAAATATAATCCCGCACCGGCGGTAAGTCCGGCGGCAACTCCCCAGAATAAAAAGCCTACGTCCAGCGGGTCTTTTATCGCGGAGCGGAACCTCACAATAGACAACGCGCCGACCATACCGAGCGACAACACCACATTGACGCTTATCGTCATTATGATGAACGCGGTCACTACCGTTACCAGCAGGACAAGTATATTGAAATTATCGCTGTATACCACCCCGCGGTAGAACATACGGTACACGAAGTAAATTATCAGTCCGCATATCGTCGCGGTGAGCATTGCAAGCAATATCCTCGGCAGCGACAAGTCCTGTAGCTGCACCGAGAGGTCTAAGCTCTGCCCTATCATCGACCATATATCGTCGGTATTCTGTTCCATGACAGTAAGTAAGTCGGTCATTTTTCGCTCATAGCTCCTTTCGCTATATGGGAATTTTTAAGCCGCGTTTATCAGTAAACGCTTTTATTAAGCTCGGTCAGCTTGTCGCGGCAGATAAGAAATTTTGAAAACGCCGAGCGCTCCAGCTTTACTCCGCTGAGCAGCCCCGCCAGATGCTCCGGTAAAAGCTCGTCGTACTTCACCTCTATAACGGCATACGCATTGGTTATCGGGACAAACCTCACCTGCGGGGAAAACATATCCCAGGAGAATAGCCCGACTTTAAGCGCGCTGTCGATGGTGAACCTTACGTTTCCCTCGCGGCTCACGAACGCTTCTCTGTTATAATCCACTATCACCGAGGGTTTAAGCATGGCAAGCGCGTTGCTCACCGACGCGTCCCAAAGCACTGACCCCTCCGGCGCTTCCTGCCCTATCGAAAAGAGATCCCCCGCGGCGATACGGTCGTACTGCTCTTTGGTTATCCACATGCTGCGCTTTGAGGTCATGTCGCGGTCCTTGTACTTACATTCAAACCGCAGCAGGTTTGGATCAAGTCCGTAGGTGCGTATACGGTACTTTTTCCGCACGTCCCCGCCGAGCAGCTTGTCGTTGTATGCGCTCATGTATATATCGTCCAGATAAAGGCTGGTTATGCGGTACTTCGCCCCGTGCTCGTCCGGCGCCATCACCGCTGAAAAACGCTGCCTCAGCACCTCGCACTGTGCCGCGGTCGCCGGAAATTTAAGCTCGAATCGCAGCTTTCTGTCTTTGTATTCCAAGACGATCCCCTCTGCTCTTAGTTTGAGTTAAGTATATCATAAAGTTATTTTACTGTCAAGTAAATACCAAAAGGTTTTTTAGAAAAGTTTTCCAACCGGCGAAGATACCCGCCGAAAAGCTTGTTTTATGCATTATGACTAAAAACAGGGCTTTCAAAAGCGGAATTTTTTAGTGAGTTTTTTGTCGAAACCATATAAAGTGATTTTTGGCGAATTTCACAATATTAGTTACAAAATTTTACAAAGAATAACAAAATTTTATTTATTACAAAACGGTAACAAAAAGGTTACAAAACGGTTACAAAAATTTTTTGTGCATTTTCCACAAAAATGACATTCTCAAATTATTTGACATTTACAAAACGAGGTTTTATAATTGGATTGTCGCCGATAATATGTAATGTGGAGCTTTCCACAGGGTAAAAATCGGAAATAAAAAAGACATGACACTATATTAATATATAAACACCGAAAAAACACGTCAAAGCAAACGAAACACTAAACCGATTTTTTCAAAACAAAGGGATACGCCCAAATCTTAAATTCCGGGGCAGTTCCTAAGTGAGAAAGGATAGGGTAAAATGTTTACTGTATTCAATAAGGAGCGCGTAATGAGGCTGCGCGTATCAAAAAAAGCCTTTTTGAAGCTGGCTGTCATATTCGCCAGCGTATTCAGCGTATTCCTGCTGACGGGGATCGCATATTTCAGATATGATGTAGTGATAAAGGACGGGGAAAGCGAGCGCACGGTATACACCATGCACTCCGACCCGAAGAGCATACTTGCGGAGAACAGCATATCCACCGGCGCTTACGACCGGGTGGAATTTACCGAGCTTGACGACGGCTCGCACGCGGCGGAGCTTAAGGTGATACGCGCGTTCAAGGTTCCGGTAGTTATCGACGGGAAAGAAGTAAACACCGCGTACAGCATTGACAGTACCGTTGCCGACCTGTTAGATCAGGCGGGAGTAGCTCTCGGCGATAACGACAAGGTATCTCCCTCTTTAGGCACTGTGATAAAGGACGGCGGCAGCATAGAGATCACCCGCGCGTTTGAGGTCAAGGTGACCGCGGACGGCAAGACCGTAACAGTTTCCTGCAACGGCGACACCGTAGAAAAGCTGCTGGATGATGCTGATATCACGCTTGGCAAGGACGACATCGTTTCCGTCCCGCTTGATGAAAAAATAACCGCTCCCTGCGAGATAAAAGTTTCACGCGTGGAGAAAAAGGTAAAGACCACCCGCGAGGTAGACCCGTTTGAAACTAAGACGGTAGCCGATAATCTTTCGGTGATAGGCACAAGTCACGTTGTTACCGAGGGCGTTGACGGCGTAAAGGAAACCACGGTGACCGAAACATATATCGACGGCAAAAAGACAGACACCTTCACCGAAACTAAGGTAGTATCCGAAAAGGTAGACGAGGTCGTCGCACAGGGCGCGGCAGTCGCAGAACCTTACTGTAAGCTGGACGATCCGGCAATAGTGCTGGAAAACGGCAGACCGGTAAATTATGAATACATCATCTCCGGTCCCGCCACCGCATATACCGCTTACGACGGAGCTATGACCGCCAGCGGCAGACCCGCCGAGATAGGCACCGTTGCGGTAAATCCGAACGTTATCCCTTACGGCTCGCTGCTGTACATTGTAGGACAGAATGACGATATATGCTACGGCTACGCGATAGCCGCCGATACCGGAAACGGCATGATGGACGGCACCATTCCGGTGGACGTTTACATGGGCAACGAGCAGCACTACAACGACGCCTGCGCATGGGGCTATCAGCTTGTCGATATCTACGTTGTTGAAGTAGGCAACGGCTGATAAATTCTTAATAAAAATAAACGAGCGTTCTATTAGCTAGAGCGCTCGTTTGTTATTGTAGAAACTGAATTTATTCGGTCTTGCCGCCCTCTACCACCAGCTGATCTTCATACTCAGCGCCGTAAGTGTCCAGCAGAGTAGCCTCATAAGCCGCATGGAAGAATTTTTCCTCGCCGAGTGCGGTTATCTCGTCGTTCAGCCAGTTAAGGAGCGTTTCGTTGCCCTTAGTAACTGCGGGAGCGATAGTGTCCGCGCTGCCCAGAGAGGGTATTCCTACCGTGTAGCCCTCGTTTTGCAAAGAGTAAGCTATGACCTCGGTGTTGTCGTTTGCCCACGCGACGCCGTTTTTATTTTCAAAAGCGGTCTTTGCGCTGGCATAGGTGTCGTACTTTTGCAGCTTGATATCGGGATAATTCTCGGTGAGATAAGTTTCCGCAGTAGTGCCGGAGATAACTATCACCTCGTCGTTTTCGCCCAGCTTGCTAAGGTCGTCTACTACCTTGTCGGAGGGGGATACGACGCCCAGCGCCACATTCATGTAAGGAAGTGCGAAGTCGACCTCTTCCTTGCGCTGGTCGGTAACGGTGAAGTTAGCGAGGATTATATCCACCTTGCCGGTCTGTAAAAACTCGGTGCGGCTCGCCGCCTCGGTGGAAACATACTCGATATTCACGCCGAGATCCTTTCCGATACGCTCGGCAAGATAGATGTCATAACCCTGATATTCGCCGTTTTCGTCTATATAGCCGAACGGGTTCTTATCCGAGAAAACTCCTATCTTTACAGTGCCGCTTTGCTTTATCTGGTCAACTGTACGAAATCCTGAGCTTTCGGACGCGTTGCAGCCCGCCAGCATCCCCGCGGTCATAGCTGCGATGAGCGGCAGAGCTATCAGCTTTTTAAGCAGTTTTCTTTTCTTCATTTCTTTTGTTCTCCTTTCGGTGTATCTAATACCTACCTTTTTTGTAGGATAAGCAAATGATACCACATCTTTCCGGATTTGTCAATAGGAAAAATGTCATTTACCTAAAAATTTTCATATCTTAATAATTCTGCGGTACGTCGTGATGGCGCACGGCGTCAAAGGTAAAGGTTCTTAAGAATTTCTTTGCGCGGTCGGTGCTCGGATGGTCGAAAAATACCTCCGGCAGCGCCTCCTCCACTATCTCGCCGCCGTCTAAGAACAGTACGCGGTCGGCGACGGCACGGGCAAAGGACATCTCGTGAGTAACTATCACCATCGTTCTTCCCGCCTTTGCAAGCGCAAGTATAACGTCCAAAACCTCCCGCACCATCTCCGGGTCAAGCGCGGCGGTGACCTCGTCGAACAGCATTATCTCCGGCTCCATGCAAAGCGCGCGCACAATAGCGACGCGCTGCTTCTGTCCGCCGGAAAGCTGGCGCGGATAGCTGTCCTTTTTGTCAAGCAGCCCCACTCTTTCCAGCCACTGCTCCGCCATTTGACGAACCTCTTCTTTATCGCGCTTTTGGACCTTAAGCGGCGCGAGCATTATATTCTGCAATACCGTTTTATGCGGGAAAAGCTCGTAATTCTGGAACACCATGCCGAGCTTTTGCCTTATCTGTGCGATATCCTTGCTTTGTCCGTCGATAGGCTTATCCTGCAAGGTGATACTTCCGCCCTGTATCGGCTCAAGTCCGTTTATGCAGCGCAGCAGGGTGCTTTTGCCGCAGCCGGACGGCCCTATCACCACGATGACCTCGCCTTTATGTACGGTAAGGCTGATATCCTTAAGCACCACGGTATCCCCGTAGGCTTTTCTTAAGTGGTCTATTTTAAGCAGCGTTTCTTTAAGTAATTGTCCCGCCATGTCTTAATACCTCGTTTCGGAATAGTTTCGTCAGTCGCTCCATTTTTTCTCTAATTTGCTTGCGAGCAGACTTATCGGCCAGCAGGCGATAAAGTAAAACAGGAATATCGTCGCGTAAACGCCGAACGCCGCGTTCGGAGAGGTCATTCGGTTAGCTTCTATTATCTGCTGTCCCACTTTCATCACTTCCACCACGCCTATCATCATGATAAGACTGGTGGTCTTTATCATTCTTGTGACAAGATTTATGGAAAGCGGTATAAGCCGGCGCAGCGTCTGCGGTATCACTATATAATAATAGGTCTGCGGCTTGGTAAGACCCAACGCGTAGCTGCTTTCGTACTGGTGCTTCGGTATCGCGGTGACAGCGCCTCTTACAAGGTCGCCCATCTCCGCCGTTCCCCAGAACGCGAATACTATCACGCAGGCGGTCTCGGCGGAAAAGTTCAGATCGAACGCCCTTGTCGCGCCGAAAAACACGATAAACAGCAATACCATCTGCGGCATTATCCTGACTACTTCAAGGTATATGCGGGATATTATCTTTACCGCCTTGTTTTTCGAGGTCATGATTATCCCGAACAGCACACCTAAAACCATGCTTATCGCCACCGAGATAAGGCTAAGCTCGACGGTCACCCAAAGTCCTCCGAGCAGCCGCATGAAGTTGCTGCCCTTGAACAGTACGTCAATCCCCAAAGCTTCCACGTCTTAGCCTCCTTTCGACGACAGAACCGACTATCGAGACCGGCAGCAGTATCACAAGATAGAATACCACCAGCATCGCAAGACACTCCATCGTCTTTGAGTACATGCCTATAAGGTCCTTTGCGGTGAACATCAGATCCATAAGGCTGATAGCGCTGAACACGCTGGTTTCCTTGAGCAAAAATATTATATTCGCAACGAACGCGGGCATGCTTATCGCCGCCGCCTGCGGGAATATCACGTATCTGAGCGCCTGCGGCCTTGTCATGCCCAAGCTCAGCGCGCTTTCGGTCTGGACGTTGTCTATCGCCTCCAGTCCGCTGCGGAACGCCTCCGCCATATAGCTGCCGCCCAGCAGTCCGAGTCCTATCACACCGCAAAGCTCCGGCGAGGGGGAGATGCCTAATACCCTAGGCAGTCCGAAATATAAGAAAAACAATTGTATCAATAAAGGCGTATTACGGAAAAGCTCGATATATACTTTAACTATCTGCCGCAGCACCGGTATCTTAAAATACTGGACAAACGCGGCCGCAAGTCCTAACAGCGTTGCAAGCAGCACCCCGAACCAGCCTATATAAAGAGTAAGCCCCAGCGCGTCGGCGTAAAGGGGGAGATACTCCCAAATTACCTCCCAGCTGATAGGTATCCCTTCTTTCGTTTTTTTGCGTTATTCTATATTATTATATAGCTTTAGCGAAAAAATGTCAAGATATGAGAGGGCGGAGGCTAAACCGCAAGGGCGGCTGCCCTTTGAACCTGCTATTATCTTCCTATGAAGGGCGCTTGATAACTTCAAAATACAGTACGTCGGTCAGGCTGTACAGACTCATTTTGGCTGCTTGGCGTAAGCATTATAAAGTCCTTTTATCGGCACGGTGCGACGGGCAGCCCTCGCGGCACTTTTGGGGGCTCTGCCCCCAAACCCCCGCTGTGCGCTGCGCGCACAGTATCCCACCCACCCGCCCTTTTTATGTGGGGCTGACGCCCCACACCCCGTATATTTTTTTGGGGCTGACGCCCCAAGCCCCGATTTTAATTTTTGGGATACAGATATATTCGTGTTGGCGGACAGTTTACAAGCCCGTGCTTTTTTGAGCTTTCGTCCAAGCCCTTTTGATCTATGTCCTTAACTTCCGCCGAGTGCGTATTATTCTCAATCACCTATATATTTATACAAAATTATCCCTCCCCTTTACGGGGAGGGATAATTTTGTGAACACATAAGGGGTCTGGGGAGCAATCTGCTCCCCAGCAGGGGTTTGGGGGCAGCGCCCCCATGATCGGGGCTTGGGCGAAGCCCAAAACTCCCCTAAATCCTTTACAAGTTATTGACAAAATGACAATTTTACTATATTATAGTATCATAAAGGCGAAAGGACGGTAGGAGGATTGGAAAAAAAGATAAAGCTGTACGGTTTCAACAATCTCACCAAAACTTTAAGCTTTAATATCTACGATATCTGTTACGCTAAGACCGCCGCTGAAAAAAAGGATTACATCAAGTATATAGACGAGCAGTATAATTCCGAGAGATTGACCGGCATACTGTGCGACGTTACCGACATAATAGGCGCGCATGTGCTGAATATCTCCAAGCAGGATTACGACCCGCAGGGGGCGAGCGTTTCCCTGCTCATTTCAGAAAAGGCGACCGAGGGCACCGAGATAGACAGCTCCTGCAACCGCGGTATCGTAAACGGCAAGCCGATGCGCCCGCCGCGAGGGGAAACGATAGCCGCACATCTGGATAAATCCCATGTGACGGTGCATACCTATCCGGAATATCACCCCAGCAACAGCATTTCCACTTTTCGGGTGGATATCGACGTGTCCACCTGCGGAGAGATATCCCCGTTAAACGCGCTGGATTACCTTATCGGCAGCTTCGATTCCGACATAATCGCGATAGATTACCGCGTGCGCGGCTTTACAAGAGATATGAGCGGGCGTAAGCTGTTCATGGATCATGACATAACCTCCATACAGGACTTTATCAACGACTACACTCTTACAAAATACAACGCCACCGACATAAACGTATACCAGGCTAACATATTCCATACCCGGCTTATGGTAAAGGAAATGGACCTTAAAAATTATCTGTTCAACAGCGATATTTACGATATCCCCCCAAAGGAAAGACTTAAAATAACCGAGGCTTTGCGGCAGGAGATGATAGAAATATACTCCGGCAGTATAATATTCTGAGCCGTAAAGAAAACTAACCGCAGGTGATGATTATGACCGATCAGTCGCGCGCACCGATATACGAGGCGCTGAACAAATACCGGGCGGACAGGATAGTACCGTTTGACGTGCCCGGTCATAAAATGGGCAGAGGAAACCCGGAGCTTACCGAGTTTTTGGGAAAAAGCTGCATGAGCGTGGACGTAAATTCCTCAAAGCCGCTGGACAATCTCTGTCACCCGGTCTCGGTGATAAAAGAGGCGGAGAGCATAGCGGCGAGCGCGTTCGGCGCGGGCAACGCCTTTTTCATCGTGAACGGCACTACCGCGGCGGTGCAGGCTATGCTGCTTGCGGCGGCAAAGCGGGGCGATAAGATAATAATGCCGAGAAACGTCCACCGCAGCGCGATAAACGCACTTATCTTATCCGGCGCGATACCGGTATACGTTAATCCCGAGGTGAATCACAAGCTCGGCATACCGCTGGGCATGACGCCGGAAAACGTTGAAGCCGCGATAAAGCGCAATCCCGACGCAAAGGCGGTATTTGTAAATAATCCCACCTATTACGGTATCTGCTCCGATATAAAGCGGATAGCCGATATCGCGCACAGGCACGGAATGCTGCTGCTTGCGGACGAGGCGCACGGCACGCACTTTTATTTCGGCGATAATATGCCTATATCGGGAATGGCGGCGGGCGCGGATATGTCGGCGGTAAGCATGCACAAAAGCGGCGGCTCGCTGACGCAGAGCAGCTTTCTGCTCACCGCTCCGGGAATGAACGAGGGCTATGTGCGGCAGATAATAAACCTAATGCAGACCACCAGCGGCAGTTATCTTCTTATGTCCAGCCTGGATATCTCCCGCCGCAGATTGGCGCTGCACGGCAAAGAAATTTTCGCTAAGGTGCAGTCCTACGCCGAATATATGCGCAGCGAGATAAACGACATCGGCGGATATTACGCCTTTTCAAAGGAATTGTGCGACGGCGGCGCTATATATGATTTTGATATAACCAAGCTGTCGGTGCATACGCGGGAGATAGGCCTTGCGGGAATAGAGGTGTACGATATCCTGCGGGACAATTACGGAATACAAATAGAGTTCGGCGATATCGGGAATATTTTGGCGTATGTTTCCATAGGCGACCGTGAATTGTATCTTGACCGATTGATAGGCGCATTGAACGATATAAAGCGCGTCTGGTCGAAGGATAAGACCGGCATGCTGAACGTCGAGTACATCGACCCTGTAGTCAGGGTATCTCCGCAGCAGGCGTTTTACGGCAATCGCAGAGCCGTCCCGATAGAGCAGAGCGCCGGACTTATCTGCGGGGAATTTGTCATGTGCTATCCTCCCGGTATACCGATACTCGCCCCCGGCGAGGAGATAACGCCGGAGATACTGGATTATATACGCTACGCCGGAGAAAAGGGCTGTTTTCTCACCGGCACGCAGGACCTTGAGATAAAATATATAATGGTGACGGAATAGGGAAAGGAAAGACTATGGAGCTTTGGTTTACCGAAAATCACAGCGAAAACGTCAGATTTTCAATTAAAATAGACACGCCTTTACACAGCGAGCAAAGCGAGTACCAGCGAATAGACGTATTTTCCACGCCGGAATTCGGGCGGGTATTGACGCTCGACGGCTATGTCATGATAACCCAAAAGGACGAATTTATATATCATGATATGATAGTCCATGTGCCTATGGCGGTAAAGAAAAAGGTTAAAAACGTGCTGGTGATAGGCGCGGGCGACGGCGGCACGGTGCGCGAGCTTTGCCGTTACAAGGATATAGAGCATATCGACCTTGTAGAGATAGACGAGGCGGTGATACGCGTTTGTAAGGAATATTTCCCCGAGATGACCGAGTCGCTTTCCGATGAGAGGGTAACTATCCATATCGCGGACGGACTGCGCTTTGTAAGGAGAAAGAAAAACGAATACGACCTTATAATAGTGGATTCTACCGACCCGTTCGGTCCGGGGGAGGGATTGTTCACGCGGGAATTTTACGGCAACTGCTATAACGCGCTGACCGACGACGGCGTACTGGTAAATCAGCATGAGAGCGCCTTTTACGAAAACGACGCAAAGGCTATGTGCCGCGCCCACGACCGGCTGCGCTCGGTATTCGAGGTGCATAGGGTGTATCAGGCGCATATCCCGACCTACGCCAGCGGTCACTGGCTGTTCGGCTTTGCAAGCAAAGGGCTTGACCCGATAAAGGATCTCGACGCGGAGTACTGGAACTCACTCGGCATAAAGACAAAATACTACAACACCGACCTGCATACCGGCTGCTTTGCCTTGCCGAATTATGTGATAGAGCGGCTTAGCGGAGGTGCGGTATGACGACGCCTTACAGCTTCAAATACGGCTGCGTGCGCGCCGGCTTTGCGCTTATAATCATATTTTTGTTCCGCGTGATAAGCGAGGCTGTAGGCAACCTACTGGCCGGAATTTTATTGTCGCTGCCCGATGCGGCGAGATACGCGGAGCTTGGCAGTATATTAATAACCGTTGTAACGGCGGTGATACTGTACGGCGGCAGCATACTTGTGACCGCGTGGGCGCTGGACTTTAAGTTTGGCGATCTTAAAAAAATTTATCACCGTCCCGCCCGGCTCGGTAAGGCGGTGTCCTGGGTAGTGCCCTCCTACGGGGCGGCGCAGCTTGTTAATATTGCCGCGATAGCGATAATTTTTCTTATAAGTAACCAAGATGTGGACGTAGGCGAGCTTGAATATATGCCTATCGCGGGTGGAGGCGCGTCCTCCGCTTTACAAACGGTATTAATGGTGTTTATGTACGTCGTTGCGGCGCCGGTGCTGGAGGAGATCTGGTTTCGCGGGGTGATACAGACCTCGCTGTCCGGCTGCGGGCACGGCTTTGCGATAATGGTATCCGCGCTCGCTTTCGGACTGGCGCACGGAAATTTCCAGCAGGCCTGTTATGCGACCGTAATAGGTATCTTTTTAGGCTACGTGAGATACGCGACCGATAGCCTTATCCCAAGCACGATAATACACGCTATCATAAACGCCGCCGCTACCGTGATGATGCTGATAATGTCGAATCCGGCGTTCATTCCGGCGCTGACGAAATCCCGCATGGGCGAAGAGCTCAGCGCGGACGAATCCGTCGCATTAGCGCTGTTTGCGATATATCTCACGCTGATGAGCATAATGATACTGGTCGGCGTATGCGCCGCGATAGGGAAATTAAAAAACCGCAGGCTGTATATACCGGTAAACAATTTCCCCGCCCTTACCAAAGGGAAAAAGTTTGTGACGCTTATTTTAACGCCGGACTTTATTTTCGGATTTGCGCTTTGCCTTATATATATGTTCGGACTGTGGGCGGAGCTTACCGGCACTGTGGGAGCGATGTAAATGGAGCTTTATGACGTACTTGCCAAACGGTATCATATGCAGGACGTAAGCGAGACAGAAACAAAATCGGAGCTAGAGGTATCCACCGTCCGCAGGGTCGTACTGGAGACCGGAATAGCGGTGACGGCGTCCTTTTTTCTGGAAATATTCGCAAAGATAATTTTCAGCTATATCGCGCTGTTTTTTCTGAACGTCCTTAATTTGCGGGATAACGTGCTGGGCTTTTCGATAATAAACCATATTTACGGTACGGCGGTATCCTATCTGCCGAAGCTGCTCGCGTTCGGTATACTTTACCGCAGACTGCGCCCTTTATATAAGCTGAATACTAAGTATCAGACAAAGCTTTATCTTTTGCCGATACTGTTTTTCGCACTGTTTACCTTCGGTATGTGGGGCACTAACGTAACAGACCTTGTAAACTCGTTTTTGCAGCTGTTTTTCGGTGCGGGAGAAGTGCCGGACATTATGCAGGCGGCAGCGCCCTCGGACTTTTCAGAGGGGATAGTGACGCTTATTTCTTCGGCAATAGCCGCGCCGATAATGGAAGAGCTTATCTACCGCCGGCTTTTGATGACTCCGCTGCGCGCGGTAGGAGACGTGCCCGCGGTGGTGATAAGCGCGCTTATCTTCGGACTTATGCACGGGAATTTCGACCAGTTCTGCTACAGCTTTTTCGGCGGGATAATTTTCGGACTTACCGCGATAAGATACGGCTCGATAAAATACAGCATACTGCTGCACGCGCTGCATAACCTTATAGTTACCATGCTGGTGTATTCTAACGTTTTAGCGGCGGGCGGCGCGGTATGGGAATTTTTCAGCGGCTTTGTGATAAGGCTGGGAGAATTCACGGTGTTTTTGTCGCGCTACGGCGGGCCGCTGATAGTTGTACTTCTGGTACTGACCGGAGTCGCGCGGCTGGACAGGGTCGAGGGCAGCGACAAGTATAAAAAGCTGAGGACGGTGTTCTGTCCCGCGCTTATTGTCGGAATGGCGCTGGAGCTGGCAAGCTTCGCATGATTGACAACCGTGTAATTATGTGATATACTTAATAAAATAGACTATTTACGGGCGTTTATACTTTTACCAATACGAAAGGACAAACACATGAAAAGCTACAAGCAGACCTTCACGGTAAAAATGCCGGAGGACAAGGGCTATATGGATCTTACAGATGACGTTATGGAATGCGTGCGCCGCGCAAATATCCGCACCGGTATCTGTACGATAAGCACCATGCACACCTCCGCCGCAGTGATGACCGCCTCCAACGATCCGGAAATACTGGACGGTTATCTGAAGTTTTACACCAAGCTCTCCACTTTAGCGGAGGAGCCGCTGCGTCCCGCACTGCTGCACCAGCTCGCGGGCGGCACCGAGGTAATAAATATCGAGGGCGGAGAGCTGCTGCTCGGTCTGTCCCAGTTCATAATCTATATGGATTTTGACGGACAGCGGGATAAGATGATACTTATAAACATACTCGGAGAATGACAAATATGCTGTCAGTCGTGATACCCGCTTATAACGAGCGGGAAAACATACCCGCCGCCGCTAAGGAGATAGGCGGCGTGGCAGGTAAGCTCACCGATGAGTATGAGCTTATCTTCGTAGACGACGGCTCAAAGGACGGCTCATGGGATATAATATGCGGATTGTCCGAGCAGGACAAGCATATCCGCGGATTGCGCTTTTCCCGCAATTTCGGCAAGGAAAGCGCAATTTTTGCCGGACTTAAAGAGGCTGTCGGCGACGCTGTAGCGGTAATAGACTGCGATCTTCAGCACCCTCCCGCCTTGCTTTCCGAGATGTATCAAAAATGGCAGGACGGCGCTCAGGTAGTGGAGGCGGTAAAGTCCTCCCGCGGCAAGGAAAATATTTTTTATAAGATGTTTGCCGGAATGTTCTATCATATCATGAAAAAAAGCTCCGGCATAGACCTTGACCGCACCAGCGATTATAAGCTGATGGACAGAAAAGTAGTAGACGCGCTGAACGAGCTGCCGGAGCGGCAGACGTTTTTCCGCGCGTTGTCCGGTTGGGTCGGCTTTAAGAGCGAGCGGGTGGAGTTTGACGTCGCGCCGCGCAACGCGGGAAAAAGCAAGTGGTCGTTTTTCAAGCTGTATCGCTACGCGATAAGCTCGATAACCGGCTTTACAAATCTTCCTATGCACATAATCACCTGGTCCGGCGCGCTTTTTTTTGTTTTCGCCGTGATACTCGGAATACAGACGCTGGTCAATTTCTGTATGGGAAACGCCGCCGACGGATTTTCCACCGTGATAATACTGCTGCTGCTGATAGGCAGTATACTTATGCTCGGCGTCGGGATAATCGGCTATTATTTAAGCAAGATATACGAGGAGATAAAATGCCGTCCGCGCTATATAATCTCGCGCCGTACCGGACAGCCGGACAACAGAAAGGATAACGGACATTGAACCAAACACTGACCGAACGTGCCGCCTCTATCAGGGCGGCATTATATAAAAACGGCTATCTGTTCGCCGCGTTTTTGATACCCGTGCTGCTGATGTACGGGTGCTACGCGGTGTTCGGAATGTATCCGTACGGGGAAAATTCCGTACTGGTGCTGGACTTGAACGCGCAGTACGTTTATTATTACGACTACATGTACGACGTGATACATAACGGGGAAAGCTTGTTTTACAGCTGGAGCCGCAATCTTTCGGGAGAATTTTTCGGGATAATCGGCTATTACCTCGCAAGCCCGTTCAACCTTATCGTGTGGCTGTTCCCTCGGGAGATGATAACCGACGGACTGATGTACATGATACTTGCAAAGCTGGGAACCTGCGGACTTACCGCCGCATTGTATCTGCATAAGGGCAGAGGGCTTTCCAAAAACACCGCCGTCATCTTCGCGCCGATGTACGCATTGTGCGCCTTTTCGGTAGTTCAGACCGCTAACCCGATGTGGTTAGACGGCGTTATGGCATTGCCTCTTATCTGCTGGGGCGTGGAGTCGCTGGTAAAGCATAACCGCTTTCGTCTGCTTACCGCCGCGCTTATCTATTCCTTTGTAACGAATTTCTATATCGGATTTATGACCGCGATATTCACCGTGATATATTTTATCGCGACGTTTTTGGAAAACGAAAGGTACGACGGCGACGCAAAACCGGCCGTTAAGCGCTTTGCGGGAAAGACGGGTCTTTTGGCACTGTCCGGAGCGGCCGCCGCGCTGTGCAGCAGCTTTATGCTGATACCGGTGTACTATTCCTTGCAGAACGGCAAATTCGATTTTACCGTTCCGGATTTTTCACTTACCAACAATTTTGAGCTTATAGACGTATTCAGAAAGCTGTTCGTCAACAGTTACGATACTGTGAGAATGGAGGGCATGCCGTTTATCTTCTGCGGCTCGATAACGCTGGTATTGGCGGGTATATACTTCTTCTCCCGCAGGATACCGCTTTCCCGCAGGCTGACGTCGGCGGGCGTGCTTGCGGCGATCGTGCTGAGTATGTATGTAAAGCCTCTGGATATGCTGTGGCACGGCGGACAGGTGCCTAACTGGCTGCCGTACAGATATTCGTTCATGATATCGCTGATATTGGTGGTCTGCGCGGCGAGCATGTTTGAAAAGCTGGGAAAGGTAAAGCCCCGCACCGTCGCGTTGTCGGTGTTGTTTTTCATCTTCATGGTGATAGTTACCGAGGGGCGCGACACCTTTATAACCACGCTGGGCGACGGCGGTACGGAGGTGTTCGATTCGGTATCGGTGGCGCTGCCCGCGATATTGTTCCTGCTGATTGCCGCGGTCGCGGTATTGTGCGCAGGAAAGCAGCTTCGTAAAAATAAAAAGCTGACCGCGTCGGCGGTGATAATGCTGGTAGCGGTAGGCGCGGCGGAGCTAAGCTTCAACGTGTCCAATACGCTTACCAAAATGGACGACGATATAGTCTTTTCCGAAAGAAATACCTACGTTGACGTTATAGTACCGCTGAGGGAAAAGGTAAACGAGATAAAGAGCAGCGACAACGGATTTTACCGTATCGAAAAGGACTTTTACCGCACGGTAAACGACCCGATAGCTGTAGGAATGTACGGACTTTCCCACTCCAGCAGCACGCTGAACGCTAGGGCTATAAATATGCTCGGTTATTTCGGATTTACCTCTAACGGGCATTATACGCGGTTTTCCGGCTACACACCGCTCACCGCCGACATCTTCGGAGTAAAGTATATTTTAAGCGCGCCGACCGGCCGCGACGATATAAAGGGCGATCCCTCAAAGATATCTTACACCACCAACGCCGACGCTTTGCCGATAGCGTACCTTACAGATACCGGCATAGCGCAGTTTGCGCCGGATAAATACACGCCGTTTACTAACCAGACCGACCTGCTTACCGCTATGACCGGAGTGGATTGCTCCGACATATATACCGAGATACCCGCCGGAGAGCCGGTGGCAAAAGACTGCACGATGGGCAATTTTGCGGACGAGCATATCGGCTTTACCGACGCGGGTGAGGACGCTTCAGTCACTTATACGATAACCACCCCGAAAGACGGCGACGTATATATGTATATCCCCACCGATTACCAGCGCGAGGTATATCTGTACGTAAACGGCGCATATAAGGACGTGCTGTTCGAGTCGGACAACCACAATATCAAGCTGCTCGGCAATTTCAAGGCAAACGAGCAGATAGAGGTAAGGCTTGATCTTAACCGCAGCGACCTTTATTATAAGCAGCCGCAGTTCGCGGTATACGACAGCGAGGCGGAGCAGGCGGCGATAGATAAGCTGAACACGCTGAACGCCAATACCGATGTGCGTAAGGCTTCCGGCACCGAGGTGGATATATACGTAAATTCCGACGGCGAAAGGACACTATTCACCACCATACCCGACGAAAAGGGCTGGGAGATATGGGTAGACGGCGAGAAAGCGGAATATACCGCGCTGATAGACGATTCTCTTATCGCGCTTAACGTGGGCGCGGGCGAGCATGAGATAGTGATGAAATTCACTCCGGCGGGGTATCCTCTTGCGATATTTACCACCCTGGCAGGAATTTTGATCTTCGCGGCGATGATAATACTGTCAAAGAAAATATCCGCACCGGTCAAGATAGCGGAAAAGCTGAAAGCCGCTCCCGCAAGTGAGATCTCCGAGCCGCAGACGGACGGGGATACGGCGGAAAATTACGAGGACGACGCCGAGAGATTTTCCGAGCTTGAGCAGCTGCTGAACAGCAGAGAGAAAAAGGAGAAGAAAGATGATCCTGACAGTTGAGGCGGGGAACGTCAATATGGTATTCGCCGGATTTGAAAACGGCGAGCTTGCCTTTGTTTCCCGCGCGGATACGGTGTTGTCGCGTACCGGCGACCAGTATGCGGTGCTGATACGGAGCATGCTGGAGCTCAACGGCGTTTCTCCCGACGACGTGGAGGGCTGCGCCGCGGCGTCGGTAGTCCCTCCGGTGACGGCGCGGCTGGAATACGGGATAGAAAAGCTGCTCGGCATAAAGCCGCTGACCGTTTCTCCCGGAGTAAAGACAGGACTTAATATAAAGATAGACGACCCCTCGACGTTAGGCAGTGACCTTGTCTGCGCGGCGGTAGCGGCAAAGGAGAAATATCCCGCGCCCTGCGTTTTTGCCGACGCGGGCACCTGCCTTAAAATAGCGGCGATAGATAAAAGCGGAGCTATGCCGGGCGGAGTTATAGCGCCGGGGATAAATATGTCGTTTGAGGCGCTGGCGGCTCGCACCGCGTCTTTACCGCTCACCGACGCGAGGAGCGTAAGCAGCGTGATAGGCACTAACAGCGCGGACAGTATGCGCTCCGGTGTGATAGTAGGCGCGGCGTGTATCATAGATGGCATGATAAGCCGATTTGAGCAGACGCTCGGAGAATGCGCGGCGGCGATGATCACCGGCGACAGCGCGGAATATATACTCCCCTACTGCCGGCACGAAATGATATACGACCCTTGCCTTGTTCAGCAGGGGCTGTACATCATATACAACAAAAACAAACCTAAGAAATAAGGAGAATATTATGGACTGCAAACGTCTTGCCGAGCTGCTGTTCGGCGATATAAAGCTGACAATGGAGGATATACTGGGAAAATATCCCCGCCGTGTGCTGCCCGACAAGGCGGAGGTGACGAGGTTTTCCCCCAGTCCTACCGGATATATGCATATAGGCGGGCTGTATGCCGCGCTTATTTCCTCAAAGCTTGCCAAGCAGAGCGGCGGCGTGTTTTATCTCAGGATAGAGGACACCGACAAAAAGCGCGAGGTCGCGCACGGCACCGACGAGATAATTTCCTCGCTTAAAAAATTCGGGGTGGAATTTGACGAGGGCGCGGCGGCGGACGGGCAGCCGGAAAAGGGTCTGTACGGACCTTACCGTCAGAGCGCAAGAGGGGAGATATACCATGTTTTCGCCAAAGAATTGGTGGAAAAGGGACTTGCTTACCCCTGCTTTTGCAGCGCGGAGGAGCTTGACGCTATCCGAAAGCGGCAGGAGGCTGAAAAATTAGACCCCGGCTATTACGGCGAGTTCGCAAAGTGCCGCGATCTTACTATTGAGGAGATAGAAGAACATATAAAAAATAAGGACGAGTATGTACTCAGGCTGCGTTCTCCCGGGAAAGTCGGCAACCGCATAACTTGCCGCGATATGATACGCGGAAATATCGAAATGCCGGAGAACATCACCGACGTCGTGCTGCTCAAAAGCGACGGGATACCGACTTACCACTACGCGCATGTCATAGATGATTTTCTGATGGGAACTACCACGGTGATACGCGGGGACGAGTGGATAAGCTCTTACCCGATACATCATCAGCTTTTCGAGGTCAGCGGGCTGAAAATACCGCGCTACGCGCATATCGCGCCGATAATGAAATTAGACGGCGGCGAGAACAAAAAGCGCAAGCTGAGCAAGCGCAAGGACCCGGAGGCGAGCATACAGCATTATTTTGAGCAGGGCTATCCGGTGGAGTCGGTGACGGAATACCTTATGACCATCGCAAGCTCCGCTTACGAGGAATGGCGCATGAAAAATCCCGACGCCGCTATGTCGGAGTTTAAGTTCAAGCTGGAGAAAATGCCGGTCAGCGGCGCATTGTTCGATACCGATAAGTTAAACAGCGTCAGCCGCGACGTTATCGCTAAGCTGGACGAAAGCACGCTTGCAAAAATGATAACCGACTGGGCGGGAGTTTATGACAAAACGCTTGCGGGATATATCGCCGATTTTCCGGAAAAATTCGCCGAGAGCATAAAATTATGGAAATATAACGGCAAAAAGACCCGCAAGGACGTTGCGCGCTGGGGCGAGCTTACCGAAATGTTCGACTACCTCTATAAGGGTATGCCGCAAAGCCGCGACTTTGACGAAAAGATACCGCCCGAAAAGCGCAGCGAATTTTTAAGCGCGTATATAGAAAGCTACGATCATTCTGACGATTCTTCGCAGTGGTTTGAAAGGGTAAAGCAGGTGGGCGAACCGCTCGGCTTCTGCCCGAATATAAAGGAATACAAGGCTGCCCCCGATAACTATATCGGCTCGGTGGCGGACGCCTGCGGGATACTTCGCGCCGCGATCACCGGAAAACGCAACTCCCCCGACCTTTACAGCATAATTCAGCTTATAGGTGAAGAGGAAACATTAAAAAGACTTAAGTCGTCCATATAAAAACAACCAGCTTGTCGAAAAACCTCCCTGCGGTCGGATTTTTTCGACAAGCTGACCAAAAAATTGGCAAGTATGCAAAACATACTCGCCAATTTTTGCCGCTCTACGAGCGGCACTTATCACTAATGAGGGTGAAAACCCTGATGGTTTTCCCCTAACTGGCCGCCGCACGGCGGCAGTATATACTCACTCTTTCCTTCCGGCTTTTGAACACTTTTTCTACAGCCTGACGTCCCTTGTCTTTCGATAAGGGACGTTGTTTTGTTCTACACATTATATTTCGTCACGTTGTTTTGAATAGGTTTTAAGTATATCTTCAGCTATCTCGCGTTGAGTTTTTCTTAAGTCCATAGCTTGTTTTTGGATATGCCGATGAGCCTGTTCCTCTGTAAGCTTAAGATATTCCATCAGCATGCCTTTTGCGCGGGAGATAAGTCTTGTATCGTCCAGCTTTCGGGAAAGCTCCTGCTTTTCCTCCTCTAAGCGGCTTACGTTCTGCATAGCTATGCTGGAATTTTTCAGCGTCTGGACAAGCACCGCTTTGGTAAACGGTCTTGCTATGACGAACGCGCCGGTGAACCGTATGCGCCTTTGCACCTCGTCGGCTATTTCGCCCTTTGCAAGCACTACTATCCCGGCGCTTGCCTTTCGGGAAAGCTCCGCCGCAAGGTCAAGCCCGAACTCGTCGGCAAGCGGCGTTGAGATTATCACCGAATCAAACCGCTCTATATCCTGCGCCCGTGCTTCTATTCCGGTGGTGAGCATGGTAACGCCGCATTCCATCTCGGACGCCGCCATCTGCGAGATACCTTCGCATACCTCCTGCGTTTTAGCAACGATAAGTATGTTTTTGATAGCCGTCACCGCCTTTCATCTCTCCCTGTCTTAATTATATATATTTTTTTACCTTTTGTCTATATGCAGACGGGATTTTTTTCTGAAAGGTCAGTTTTCGGTATAAAGCTGTCTGTAAGGGCTTGCCGTGTTGGGGGTGAGCATATAAAACCGCGACGAAAGCAGGTCCTTTGCGCTGTAGCCGAAGCAGTCGCAAAATTCCTCCACATACTTCTTTATTATTTTCTTGTCCTCGTCGGTCGCCGTTTCACAGCACACCTGGACCGGCAGACCGCTCGGCGGCTGGTCGCTGCGGATAAAAATATACCCGCCGTGCATTCCCGTACCGCAGAACGAGCCTACCGGCACGCTGCCCTCGTATCCTATGCCGAGCACAACGATGATCCCGCCCGCCTGATACTCTCCGAGAAAATCACCGACCTTGCCGCCGATGATTATCTTGGGGTACAGCTCCTTATACTCCTTCATATGTATGCCTACGCGGTAGCCCGCATTGCCCTTGACAAATATCTTGCCGGAACGCATAGCGTATCCGGTGGTATCCCCGCAGTTACCGTGAACGATTATCTCGCCGTCGTTCATCGTGTCGCCTATAGCGTCCTGCGCGTTGCCGTGTACGATTATAGTGCTGCCGTCCAGATAAGCGCCCAGCGCGTTGCCGGGTATGCCCTCCACCGTGATGGTCTTTGCGGACGTGCCGCAGCCGATATACCGCTGACCTAACACGTTTTCGACCTTTATTTCGGCGTCGTCCGAGCCTACTATCTCTTTATTAAGGTCGTAATATCCTATATCTTCAGCATTTATGACCATGCCGCTCTCTCCTTTCGCGTTATTCCTTTACCGTAAGCCCGCCCAGCTTTTCAACGCGTCTTGCCTTGCCGAACATCATCATCTGAGGACGCTCCTTTAACAGCTCGATATCCACGTTGTCAAGCGGTATACGCTCTTTTATCATAGAGGTGTATATGCCGGCTCTCGCCACGTCGCCCATAAGGATATAACCTTTGAGCAGTCCGTCCTTGAATACCAGCTTTTTATACTGCTCCTTTGCGGGGTCCTGCTGGGTGTATTCCTCGCCGTCGTAGCTTCCGGCGGTGATTATATGCAGTCCGTAAAAACCTATCGCGTTCATCGGTATCGCGTTTTGATAGTGCGCTTCGACGCCCGCCATGTTCTTTCCCGCTATCTCGCCCTGCATAAAGGCGTTAGGCAGCAGCGCAAGAATTTTGTCGGTATCGGTCGAACAGTCGTGACTTACCGTGCAGTCGCCCGCCGCATATACGTTTTTAAGAGTGGTAAGCTGGGTGTCGTCGGTGATTATGCCTTTTTCGACCTTGCCGCCGGCCTCGGCAATAAGCTCGGTGTTAGGCCGTACACCGACCGCCACGATAAGTATATCAAAATCCACCGTTTCGCCGTTTGTGAGCTTTGCGGATTTAGGAGAAAATTCCTCCACGCTGGCGCTTAATATTATCTTAGTGCCCTTGTCCTCGATATGCTTTTGCATTATCTTTCCGGCGTCTACGTCAAGGATACTGGGAAGTATCCTGTCCGCAAGGTCCACCACCGTGATGTCGGCGTTAAGGTGATATAAAGCCTCCGCCGCTTTCAGCCCGATAAGCCCCGCGCCTATGATAAGCACCTTGCTGTGCTTTTTTACCTTTTTCTTTATCGCCTTTACGCTGTCCCAGGTCATGAAGGTGTACTGCTCTTTTACCTTGTCCAGCCCTTTCATCGGGGGAATAAACGGCTTTGAGCCGGTCGCTACCAGCAGCTTATCGAACGCCAGCTTGTCGCCGTTGTCCAGCGTTACCGAGCTCTTCTCTATTTTTTGAGCGCGGCGGGAGAACAATACCTTAACGTTGTTGTCCTTGTAAAAATCCTTGCTGCGGTAGTACATATTCTGATCGGTCACCTTGCCGCCAAGCCAGTAGCTTATCAGCGGACGGGAATATGTATGATACGCTTCGTCGGTGACTATCGTTATCTCGCCCTCGCGGTCGGATTCGCGTATTCCCTGCACGCCGCCTATCGCAGCGGCGGAATTTCCGATAATTACATATTTCATTATCCCGCCCCCTTATCTTTCTTCCAAAACTATCGCGCCGTTAGGGCAGCCCTTGACGCAGGCAGGCTCGCCGTTGTTGTTTTTAAGGCAAAGGTCGCATTTCTGTATAACGGAGGAATCCTCCGAAATGACGATACAGCCGTAAGGACAGGACATAACGCAGGTGTAGCAGCCTACACAGCGGCTCTCGTCGCAGGATATAACGCCGTCCTTTACCGACAGCGCGCCGGTTATGCAGCCCTTTACGCAGGCGGGCTCGTCACAGTGACGGCACTGCACCGCAAAATTTATCCCGCTGCCCTCCTCTACCTTTATCCTCGGTATCGGCTTTTTACCGCCGGCAAACGCCTTTATCATGCTGCCAGCTCCGCTGTTTGCGGCGGCGCAGTAATATTCGCAGAGGTGGCAGGCAAGACACCAGTCCTCGTTTACATATACTTTTTTCACTTTGTCGCCCCCTCGATCATTGACCGGCGTGCTGGATACCCAGCACCTCAAGCTCTTTTTCGGTAAGGCCTACGCCGCGAAGCATAAGGCGGTTGCCTCTGAGTGCCTCGACGGAGTTTATGCCCATGCCGCCCATCATTTCCTTTATCTCGTGATCCCATGCGTGGATCAGATTTACCAGACGTTTATATCCGATGTCCGGATTGAGCCGCTTTACAAGGTCGGGGCGCTGAGTGGCTATTCCCCAGTTGCAGCGTCCGGTCTGACAGCTGCGGCAAAGGTGGCAGCCCAGCGCAAGCAGCGCCGCGGTTCCTATATACACCGCGTCCGCGCCTAACGCTATCGCTTTTACCACGTCCGCGCTGGAACGTACCGAGCCCGCTACTACTATAGATACCTCGTTGCGTATGCCCTCGTCGCGAAGCCGCTGATCGACGCTTGCAAGCGCGAGTTCTATCGGTATACCGACGTTGTCGCGTATTCTGGTGGGAGCTGCTCCCGTACCGCCGCGGTAGCCGTCTATCGCAATTATATCCGCGCCGCTGCGCGCGATACCCGAAGCGATAGCCGCCACATTATGTACTGCCGCTATCTTGACTATTACCGGCTTTTTGTAGCAGGTAGCCTCTTTCAGTGAAAATACCAGCTGCCGCAGATCCTCTATCGAATATATATCATGGTGCGGCGCGGGGGAGATAGCGTCCGTCCCCATCGGTATCATTCTGGTCTTGGAGATGTCCTCTAATATCTTTGCACCGGGCAGATGTCCGCCGATACCGGGCTTTGCGCCCTGTCCCATCTTTATCTCTACCGCCGCTCCCGCTTCAAGATAATCGCGGAACACGCCGAAACGTCCCGACGCCACCTGAACTATCGTATTAGGGCCGTATTTGTAAAAATCCTTGTGCAGTCCGCCCTCACCGGTGTTGTAGTATATCCCGAGCTCGGTAGCCGCCCGCGCAAGGCTTTCATGCGCGTTTTTGCTGATAGAGCCGTAGGACATCGCCGAGAACATTATCGGCGTGGAAAGCTCCAGCGTCGGCGGCAGGTCGGTGTTTATCGTGCCGTCCTTGTTGAATTTTACGTTCTTCGGCTTTTTACCGAGGAACACCTTGGTCTCCATAGGTTCTCTCAGCGGGTCGATAGGCGGGTTGGTCACCTGCGACGCGTTGAGAAGTATCTTGTCCCAGTATACGGGATATTCTTTCGGGTTGCCCATAGCGGAAAGCAGCACGCCGCCGGTCTCCGCCTGTTTATATACCTCCGTCATTATCTGCTGCGACCAGTTGGAATTCTGGCGGAAGGTGTTGGGGTTGTTCGCTATTTTAAGCGCGTTGGTCGGGCAGATAGATACGCATCTCTGACAATCCACGCACTGCCTGCTGTCCGAGATCATGACGTCGCATTCCTCATCATAGCTGTGTACCTCGTTGGCACACTGCCTTTCGCACGCCCGACATTTTATGCAGCGATCCCTGTCGCGCATCACCTCATAAAGAGGCTGATAATAATTAATTGCCATTTTATATTCGGCTCCTCCTTTGCAGATTTCCGCTATTTGTCGTTAAGCGTAACTATGATAGGCTCTCCGCCGCGCGGCGACCATACCCTGTCCGCGTCGGGACAGATAGCGCGTATCGCACATTCCTCACTGGCAAGATATACCATGTCGTCCTTTTCCGCAGCTACCATCGACCTTAATTTAAGCCGGTCGTTCAGCGCCATAAGACCGCCGTCGAATCCCAGTATTATCGAGAACGGTCCGGTCACCAGCAAACTGGAAAATACGTTTCTGAAATATTTGAGCTTTTTCTTTTCCGTTTCGGAATACTTGCCGGACTCTATCTCCGTCCAGAACGGCGCGGCGATTATCTTCGCTATGTCCTCCAGCGAAAGATTCTGCTTGCGGTTGAGAAAATCAAATATATAGGTGATGACCTCGGTATCGGTCAGCAGATTGCATTTGTAGCCGTACATCTCGATATAGCGGCGGTTCGCGTCGTAAGAGGATATCTCGCCGTTATGTACTATCGTGTAATCCAGCAGCGCAAAGGGGTGCGCGCCGCCCCACCATCCGGGCGTGTTCGTAGGATAACGCCCGTGCGCCGTCCACGCGTAGCCCGCGTATTCGTCCAGCCGGTAAAATTCTCCCACGTCCTCGGGATAGCCTACCGCTTTGAATACGCCCATGTTCTTACCGCTGGAGAAAACATAAGAGCCGTCTATCCTGTCGTTTATATTTATCACGCACTGCGCCACAAATTCCCGCTCGTCCAGCTGACTGGAAGCAAGCTTAGTAGGCAGCGGAGTAAGGAAGTATCTCCATATAAGCGGCTCGTTGGTTATGTTCGGGTGCTTTTTGGTGGGTATCCTCGAAAGGTTCACCACATCGAAATGCCGGTCGAGGAAACGCTCGGTCTCCACTCTGGCGTCGTTTGAATTGTAGAAAATATGAAAGGCGTACTGCTCCTTGTACTCCGGATAAATACCGTATCCGGCAAAGCCGCCCCCAAGTCCGTTTGACCTGTCGTGCATGTAGGATATCGACTTTACTATCTTGTCGCCGCCTATGCGCTTGCCGTCCCGACTGATAAAGCCGGAGATAGCACAGCCCGACGGTATCCTTACCTGACCCTCTTTTTCAAGCATAAGCTCACTCCTTTGATCCTTTCCGATAAAAAAATCGGGCGCCCACCGCTTTGCATTATTTTGGAATATAAAATTCACAAGCTGCATATAATGGTTTGAAACCACGTTGTTCCATTTTCCGCCCGATATCAGTCATACCGATGAATCAATTATAACACTCCTATATTGAATTGTCAATAGATTTTTGCAAGATTTTTTTGTTAAACTTGCAAAAATTTTTATAAAATATCCCTCGGAGAGAAAAGCAATATGCTGTAAGCGCAAGGGCTCCGAAGCTGAGCCGGAATTTTTCACACAAAAAACCGCTCAATTGCTGCTGCAATCAAGCGGTTGTCAGATCGTATTTGTATTTTATCGTGACCAATGCGTCGTGAAAGAATCACCCACAGACGGGTCTGAAACGTGGTCGTGAGAGGGCTCGGGATAGGTCGGCTCCGGCAGATCATATACATACTCGGTATTCAAAACGGTGAAATCATCCTCCGGGAAGGTATCGCCCTTTTCCACCAGATAAATATATTCGTTGTCCTGGAGCTTTCTGTACAGGTTGCCCGGACACATTATTTTTACCGCGTCTATATTTTCCTCGCCGCTGCCGAACATAGCCTGGATATTATCCTTTCCGGTGACGGCGCTCTTGTCGTTAAGGTACAGCGAAATGACCTTTATAGTGCCCTCGCTGTTCACCGAAAGCAGTATATCCTGCATATCGTCGGCGCTCTCGGAGTTTTTGAAGGTGACGTAGAGGTATTCTTCCTCGGTGTTTTCCTCCTCCGCCTTTTCGTAAGCTTCAGCCGCCAGTTCAAAACGCTGCTGCTCGCTGTAGGGGCCGGACGGCGTTACCGAAACGGGGTTGCCCTGTCCGACTATCGCGGATATCCCTATCACCACGGCTGCTGCGGCCGCCGCCGTTGAAAGTCCGCCTATCACCATTCGGATGCGCTTTTTAGGAGAGGGGATATTCTGTCCCATAGCGGCTTTCTTTATCTTTTCATCATCAAAGGTGTACTCGCTCATGAGCTGCTTGTAAAATTCGTTCGTGTTCACCTGAAAGCCCCCTCTCTTAAAGCTTGAATTTCTTTTTCTGCCGCTCTATCGTGCGGTAGAGTTTATTTTTAACGGTAGACAGCGAAACGTCAAGCTGCGCCGCTATCTCCTCCAGCTTCATATCACAGGCAAAGTGCAGATAGAATATCTGTCCGGTCAGGCTGTCCGATTTCATGATATCGTCGAATATCTGCTTTGCCAGCAGCTTATCCGCCATGACGTCCTCCAGCCGCTTTTGCGGACGGGACATCTCTTCTTCTATCTTTACCATTTCCTCTTCGGTATAATCCGAAAAGTTACTTACCTTTTCATTTTTCTTTTTGGAAGAAAAATAAGTCCGGCATTCAAATTTTGCTATATTTATCAGAAAAGCCTCCGGACTTTCTATGTCCTCATAGCCTTTCTGGGTGATTCTACGATAAAAGCGGGTGTAGATGTTCTGTATGATATCTTCCGCGTCCTGAAGACTGCCGCACTTGCTCACCACATAGCGCGACACCGACTTGTTGGTCTCGGCATAAACGCGGTTGAAATATTCTTCATGACTTGCGCCGCCCATCGGCTCACCTCGCTTTGTCACCTACTTTGTAGTAGGCTTTTCGGCTCAAAAAGTTTCATTGATATCCCAAAAATAAATCGTCAATTAAGATAAAAAATCGATGTTGTTTTTGTACAAAATCACAATATATTGTGTTTGCTTACAATCATTATACATTAAAATGGGGGATAAGTCAAGGAGAGGGGGATTTTGGGGCGCTGCCCCAAGCCCCGATTTTGGGGGCTCTGCCCCCCCCAGACCCCTGTCGGGGAGCGGGTCGCTCCCCGAACCCCTTACGATTCTTGGGGCTCCGCCCCAAACCCCATCGCTGAGCGCTTCGCACTCAGCACTGCGCGCTGCGCGCACAGTATCCCGCCCTTTGATTTCGGAGAAATCAAAACAACTATCCGCGCCAGCGGATAGTATGCCCGCCCCTTTTTGTGGGGGCTTCGCCCCCACGCCCCGATTTTTTTCTTTTTAATATACCGTTGCATACGAAATACAAGGGATAATCCTTATCCGAATTTATTCACCTCCGCTGATTTCTCCGACAGGACACCCTGGGAAGGGGAAGCAATCCCTACGGGTTTTCTTCCCCTCCCCACGGTTTCCTTTCGGTCTTTTCTTCCCGCCCCCACCCTATCTTTCCCCTTTACGCTTCCTATGGAGGGCGCTTGATAACTTCGCAATACAGTACGTCGGTCAGGCTGTACAGACTCATTTGGCTGCTTGGCGGAGGCATTATAAAGTTCTTTTATCATCACGGTGCGACGGGCAGCCCTCGCGGCTCTATTGGGGGTTCTGCCCCCAATACCCCCGCTGTGCGCTGCGCGCACAGTATCCCGCCCTTTGATTTTGGAGAAATCAAAACAACTATCCGCGCCAGCGGATAGTATGCCCACCCGCCCCATTTGTTTGGGGCTCCGCCCCAAACCCCGATTTTAATTTTGGTTACTGATATATTCGTGTTTGCGGATAGTTTATAAACTTGCGCTTTTTTGGAGCTTTCGCCTCACACACTTTTGAGCTATGTCCTTAACCTCCACCGAGTGCGTATTGTTCTCAATCACCTATATATTTATACAAAATTATCCCGCTCCCTTTACGGGGGCGGGATAATTTTATGATCACATAAGGGGCTCGGGGAGCAATCTGCTCCCCGACGGGGGTTTGGGGGCAGAGCCCCCATAAACGGAGTTTGAGGGCAGAGCCCCCATAAAATATTTAATTCCCGAAAATAAAACTTTCCATATCGAACTTCGTTCCCGGCAGGAATACAAAGCTTACGTCGTTCAGACCGGACAGCTTTTCTATCTCGAATTTTATCGGCGTAAAACCGTCGGTGTGCGGGAATTCCAGTATGCGGGTAGTCTGCGTGCCGCTTTGGTCGGTGGTGCGCAATTGTATAGTGTTCTGGTCCAGCGGAGTGTGTCCGGTGACGGTGAGCGTTGCTGCACCCTCGCCGAAGTCCAGCGCGTTGAACTCAATTACTACGTTGTTGCCTATCTCGCATATACGCTTGCCTAAGACGCTGTAATCATCGCCATATACCTTGTCGCAGTCCGCCGCGTAATTCAACATATACGCTCTGTTGTACGCGCCAAACTTTATACCGCCGTAAATGCAGCCGCCGTCTATCTCGATATAAATATCGTTTACTCCCTTGATTATTTCCGGCAGCTTGAATTCCTGCGGGTAGGCTTTATCCCAGCCGTTGTTATATTCGAGCATGAATTCGCCTATCCGCCTGCCGCCGCTCTCCGGGTCGCCGATGTAAAGCCTTGCCGGCAAAGGCTCTGCGCCGCAGTAGCCTATATTTACAGTAATGCTGTCCGCGCCGGTCTTGCCGAAGTCCATATTGAAATAACCCATTACCGACCTGCCGCCAAGCCCGAACGAGCCGCCGCCGATATTGTTAAGCTCGATATTCGAGTAATTGCACAGCGTCGCGGCGGTGAATTTATACGCGTCGGTAACGGCGCTGCCCATGCCCTCTATGCTGTATTCCAGCTCGGAAATGACGCGCGGTATCTCCCCGCCGTTGCAGGCGTACGCCCTCAGCCTGAAAGCTCCGTCGCCTTTCGCCTTTACCGTGACCGTGCCGTCGCCGTTGTCCTTTGCTTCGGCAAAATTCACCTCGTCGCCGCTTTCCGACACGCATTTGAAAATTATCGGCTGACTGTCCGCGTTTTCGGGGAAGATCTTCACCCTTACGTTCCTTTCGGTATCGTCCGGGGAAAATACCCGCTCGCCGTCGTCCTGCAATTCTATCTTTCGTATCGGCCTTTCTTCGATATAAGCGGTGGTAACGGACGGGAAAGCGTTATCCGTCACTACGCTGATACCCTCCGGCTTTTCGCAGGGCAATGCGTTTATAGTAACATTCGCGCTTTTAAGTCCCATTCCCTCGGCGGTAACGGTGATACTTCCCGATTCAAAGGTGGACTGTATTATCGCAAGCAGCTTTCCCGAAAAAAGTCGGCGGTTGTCGTTTTTATAGCTTTCGTAGTCGGTGCTGTCGCCGTTATCCATACCGACCAGCCTGCCCGCGCCGCTTACCGTCAGCTTTATCCGGTCGTTTGCGTTGGCGACCTCTCGGCCGTTTTTGTCGAGCACGTTTATCTCGATAAAGCAAAGCGAGCGGCCGTCCGCGTTTATTTCCGTCCTGTCGGGGATAAGCCGTATACCTGCCGGCTCACCGAACGCTTTCATCTCCTCGCAAGCGGCGTATTCTCCTCCGACCTCGCTTATATCGTTATAGCCGTATACCTTTATATCGCTGTCGCGGGAGTATTTCACCTGCCAATGTCCGCACAGCTTGTCGCCGTGGGCAAGATCAAGCGTTTGCGGCGGCGAAAGCTCACCGTTCACCGATAAAACTAAGACCGGCAGATCACTGTAAGCGATAATGTCGATAAGCTGCCCCTCGTTATAATCCCAGTAAGGCATGAGGAAGATGAACGGCGTTTTATCCTTTTTATTCCAGAACGATCTATAGAACCAATAGGAGGCTTTGGGAAATCCCGCCGTGTCGATTATCCCGAAAAACGAGTTTTTCGAGCTGTAGGGCGTGGGCTCTCCTATATAATCGAATCCCGTCCAGACGAATTGCCCGAGCGAAAAGCCGCAATCGCGGTCGGCAATGCAGGAATCGAACGGGCTTGCGCCCCAGTTTACAACGCTGTTGCCGAGGTCGGAGCATTGCATATCGTCATGGGTGAGCTGCGCTTTTTCGTAAGGGAAATGATACACCCCGCGCGACCGCACGGTACTTGCGGTCTCACTGCCGTATATGCACCAGTCGGGGTGGGCGGCGTGATGTTCCTTATACAGCCGCTCCGCGTAATTGTAGCCCGCCGTTTTCATTACGTCGGCGACCTTTTGGGCGTTCTCCCAGCCCATATAGTTTGAGCCTATTGTCGGTCTTGCGTTGCCGCGGCGGTCGTACAGCTTTATCTCGCTGCAAAGCGCCTTAGCCACCTCAAGCCCGCGTTCGCTCTTATGAGTGTCGTGTATCTCGTTGCCTATGCTCCACATGATAACGCAAGGATGATTACGGTCGCGGGTTATCCACGCCTTTACGTCCTTTTTGTACCATTCGGGGAAGAACCGCGAGTAGTCGTACTCGGTCTTGGATTCCTCCCAAACGTCTGAAAATTCGCTGTTTACAAGCAGTCCCAGCTCGTCGCAAAGCTCGGTAAGCTCCCGCGCGGGCGGATTATGGCTTGTGCGTATCGCGTTTACCCCCATATCTATCAGCATGGTAAGCTGCCGCTTGACAGCGTCGCGGTTCACCGCAGCGCCCAGCGCGCCTAAGTCATGGTGCAGACATACGCCGTTTATCTTAGTGCGCTTTTCGTTAAGATAAAATCCGGACGACGGGTCGAACCTCGCGGTGCGAAAGCCTATCCTGCATTCCGCGCTGTCAAGGATATTGCCGGAATTATCCAAAAGCTGCGTTGTTAATGTGTAAAGCTCCGGCTGCTCGGTGTCCCACAGCTCGGGATTGTCTAAGAAAAATTCTATCTTGTGCAGCCGTCCCGCGACAGGGCCGCAGATATCCGCCGCGGTTTCCCCTTTATATGAAATGATATGCCTGACCTCGCCGTCAAACTCTCGACACAGCTCGGTATCTATGTTTATTCTCCAGCGGGAGGTGCTGCGGTTCATCGGATAACCCACCGCCTTGGCGTTGAAATACACCCCGTCGGTGACTATGTAGTCGTTCGAGGTTCGCCGCAGGTATACCGGCCGGTATATCCCCGCTCCGCTGTACCAGCGGGAATTGGGAGAAACATAGTTTACCCGCACAAGTATCTCGTTTTCTCCCTCCTGCAAAAATTCGGTTATATCGAAATAAAACGAGGTGTAGCCGTTCTTCCATTCCCCGACGGTCTTATTATTTATATATAGTGTGCTGTCCATATACACCCCGTCAAAGCAGAGTATATAGCTGTCGGAAAGCTCCTCGCCGCTAAGGAAAAGGCTCCTTTTATACCAGCCGCAGCCGGAGCGGTACAGCCCTCCGGTATCCCCGATAAGCCAGTCGTGCGGCAGCTCGACGTCGTACCAGTGCTGATCTTTAAGCGCGTCAAGACCGGAATCCGGCGCTGTCAACGCAAATTTCCAGCCGTCGCAGAACAGGTTTCGCCCTCTTTTTATCATAAAAGTACCTCCGTATACCTTATTAGTAAAGCCGCTGATTAATATTATACACCCCGCTTTCCGGAATGTCCACTGTTTTTTGGGAAAAACGCCCGCGTTTTTCGTTTTTGAGAGCTGAAAATCTTAAAAATCGGCGTTTTTGCAGTAAAACGCGCAAAAGATTACAAAATTTCAAAAAATATTTTGTGCAAAATGACAATTGAAAAATATTCTGATTTGCGATATGATATAAAGTAGCTGAAAAAGCTAAAAAAATAATTTTCATGGAGGACACTCAAAATGAAGTTAAAGAAAACTTTAGCTTGCGTGGCAGCTGCTTCCGTTGCAGTTTCCGCGCTCGCAGTAAACGCTTTCGCTGTTGCTGTGACCGACAATGTTAAGGTTACCGGCTCTTCCAATGGTGATAAGGGTGATACCTTTGTTTTGGATTTAGCAGCAGAGGGCGTTCTTGACGGCGTTGACATCGCTGATGTTTACGGTTTCAGCATGAAGCTGAGCGAAGAGACCGTAGCAGCTTCCGCAGAGAGCGGTATCGGCGGCGGCGTTATCTACAACCATGCTGCAGGCTGGGATCAGCTTGAATGGGGCAATGAAGGTGCTGACAAGCAGTTCACTATGACTGCTGACGGCGTTGTTACCAGAATGGACGAAGCTCCGGTTCTGACCGCTGAGGACGTTTCCGGCGAAGAGAACACTTGGGGACAGATCGTTCTGTCTTTCTGGTGGGGTCCTGACGAAGTTGCTGTTGATCAGGTAAGCCTGCTTGGCAAGGACGGCTCCGCTCTTAAGACTTTCCCCGGCGAAGCTGCAGTTCCCGGCATGACCGAGCTTCCTGCTGATGCAGCTAGAATCGCTCTTAAGAGCACCGGTTCTATGAACTTTGACGGCGCTTATCGTGTAAACATCTGCCATCCTTGGGCAAAGGACGATGACGGCAACCTGCTTGAAGAGTACAACATTCTTGAAGACAAGAGCGAGCTGAGCGGTGCTTACACCCTTGGTATCCACTTTGAAGTTGCTGAGTTTGAAGACTACGGCAAGCCTTTCACCATGGATATCAACGTTGCAGAGAACAATGGTAGTACCGATCAGAACTACTGGGGCGACCCGGCAACTGCTGTAGGCGTTACCACTACTCCTGTTACCGTAGACGGTGACGGCGACTACATCGTATGGGCAACCTTCGCACAGGCTCTGGATGCAGACAACTCTAACTTCTTCCTGGATATCACCACCGACATCAAGGAGCAGGTTGAAGCAGCTACTAACGAAGCAGGCGACGGTCTCCCCGTTATCTCCATTCTTGAGATCGGCGTACAGGATGGTACTCCCGCTCCCGGCGGCACCACTCCTACCGATGAGCCCGGCGGAGACGAGCCCACTTCTACTCCTGACGAGCCCAGTATTCCTGAAAAAGAGCCCACTTCTACTCCCGATGACACCAGCAAAGACGACAACAACAACGTTAACACCGGTGTTACTCTGGCAGTAGTACCTGCAGCTCTCGCAGCAGCAGCTCTGGTTGGCGCAGCAGTAGCTACCAAGAAAAGAAAGTAATCGATAACGATTAAGTTTTCTTAACAAATGCGACCCCCGCTTAGCGGGGGTTGTTTTTTGTTGCTTTGGGAAAAATCGGGGCGTGGGGCGAAGCCCCACAAAAAAGGGTGGGTGGGTGGGAATCTGTGCGCGCAGCGCACAGCGGGGGCTTGGGGGCAGAGCCCCCAATAGTGCCGCGAGGGTAGCCCGTCGCACCGTGCTGATAAAAGAACTTTATAACGCCTCCGCCAAGTAGCCAAAGGAGTCTGTACAACGCGGCGGACGTACTGCATTTGTGGGTTATCAAGCGCCCTCCATAGAAAGCGTAAAAGGAGAAAAGCAGATGTAACAGCAACCGATAAACCGCCGCCGATAGGCAGAGCCTGCGACGTGAATAAAGGGACGGATAGGGGTCGGGTGAGGAAGAAAAGTCCGAAAGGAAACCGAGGGTAGGGGAAAGGAACCGTAGGTCGCCTTTCCCCTGCCCTGGGTGTCCTGTCGGAGAGGCCAGCGGAGGTTGATAAATTCGGATAAGGATTATCCCTTGTATTTCGTATGCAACGGTATATCTGAAATCATGTAGGGGTCAAGGGGGACATTCCCCCTTGCGGGGGCTTGGGGCAGCGCCCCAAAACTTCGTTATATTGCACAAAATCCCTTTTATAATTTTGTTGAAATTACCGCCCTTGAAAAGGCAGGTTATTACTGATATAATTTATTTATAGGGCGTTCGGACAGGGCTAACATCCGAGCGCGAAAAATGCCTTTTTCGGCAGATAAACGAAAGGACAGCAGAATATGAATTACGGACATTTTGACCTTGAAAACAAGGAATACGTCATCACAAGACCCGATACCCCCTCGGCATGGGCAAACTATCTCGGCTCGCCGGAGTACGGCGCGATAATCTCCAATAACGCGGGCGGCTACAGCTTTGTAAAATCCGGCGCGAACGGCAGAGTTATCCGCTACCGTTTCAACTCCGTCCCGAACGACCAGCCCGGCCGTTACATCTATATCAAAGACCTTGAGGACAACGATTTTTGGTCGGCGTCATGGTCGCCGGTGTGCAAGCCGCTTGACGAGTATAAGAGCGAATGCCGCCACGGTACGGCTTACACCGTTATCACCTCCGAATATAAGGATATAAAGTCGGAAGTGACTTACTACGTTCCGCTGAACGCCACTTACGAGGTATGGGCGGCAAAGGTCACCAACAACGGCAATACTCCCCGGAAACTGGCGGTCACCGGCTACTGCGAGTTCGTAAACGATAATAATTACGAGCAGGATCAGGTAAATCTGCAATATACGCTGTTCATCACCCGCACCTACTTCAAGGGTAATTTCATCCAGCAAAAGCAAAACGAGGTGTTCAAGAACCCGAACAACGAGCGTTTCCTCGGCGTTGCAAGGGCGGAGGTATCCGCTTACTGCGGCGACCGCGACGCGTTCGTCGGAAATTACCGCACCTACGCAAGCCCCAAGGGCATAGCCGAGGGACTTAAGGGCGACCTCAACTATAATACCAACTCCTGCGGCGCTTTGGAAAGCGATATCGTGCTCCAGCCCGGCGAAACTAAGGACATCATTTACATAATGGGTCAGAAGCCGGAGAACATCGCCTCCGAGATAATCGCGTCCTATCAGAAAGAGGGCGTGGTAGAAAAGGAGATCGCCGAGCTTAAGAACTACTGGCATTCCAAGCTTGCAAATCTCGTGGTAAATACTCCCGACGCGGATTTCAACAACATGGTGAACGTTTGGAACGCGTACAACTGCTTTATCACCTTTATCTGGTCTAGAGCGGCGTCTTTCCAGTACTGCGGCCTTAGAAACGGCTTCGGCTACCGCGACACCGTTCAGGATATACAGGGTATAATCCACCTTGCTCCGGAAATGGCAAAGCAGCAGATAATTTTCATGCTGTCCGCTCAGGTCACCAACGGCGCGGGACTTCCGCTTGTTAAATACACCCATAAGGCCGGCAGCGAAAACACGCCGGACGATCCGGATTATGTAAAGGAGACCGGACATCCCAGCTACCGTGCGGACGACGCGCTGTGGCTGTTCCCCACCATATATAAGTACATTTCCGAGAGCGGCGACCACGCGTTCTTGGACGAGGAAATATTCTACGCCAACGACGGCGAAAAAGGCACGGTGTACGATCACCTTAAGAGAGCGATAATGTTCTCGATGAACAACCTCGGCAATCACGGTATGCCGGCAGGCTTGCACGCCGATTGGAACGACTGCCTGAGGCTCGGCAAGAAGGGCGAATCCACATTCGTGGCGTTCCAGCTCGTTTATGCGGTGAAGATACTGCGCACCTACGCCGAGGAGAAGAACGACAGCGAATACATCACCTATCTTGACGGGGTAAAGGCCGACCTTGATAAGATACTTTCCGCTTGCTGGAACGAAGACAGGTGGATAAGAGGTTATAAAGAGGACGGCACGGTTATCGGTCAGCGCACCGATCCGGAGGCTAACATGTGGCTCAATCCGCAGTCGTGGTCTATCATCTCCGGCTTTGCTACTAAAGAGCAGGGCGAAAAGGCTATGGACAGCGTAGAGCGTGAGCTTAATACCCCCTACGGCGCAATGGTAATGTATCCGCCGTATGTAGAGCATGGCTTTGACGGCGCGCTTATGCAGTGCTTTAATAAATGCACCAAGGAGAATGCCGGTATCTTCTCCCAGCCGCAGGGCTGGCTGATACTCGCCGAGTCAAAGCTCGGCCACGGCAACCGCGCTTATAAGTACTGGAAAGAGGCCGCGCCCGCTACCTACAACGACAACGCCGAGCATAGAGTGCTTGAGCCGTACGTTTACGGTCAGTTTGTAGAGGGCAAGGACAGCCCGTTTGCCGGACGCGCGCACGTTCATTGGCTGACAGGTACCGCGTCCACCGTTATGGTGGGAACTACCGAGGGTATACTCGGTCTTAATCCCGAAACTAAGGGCATCGTTATCGACCCGTCTATCCCCTCCGAGTGGAAAGAATACACTATGGATAAGACTTTCCGCGGCAAAAAGCTGCACGTCACGGTAAAGAACCCGAACGGCAGCGAACATGGTGTAAAGCAAGTCACCGTCAACGGCGAAAAGATAGAGGGCAAGCTGATACTTGACAGCATATTAAAGCCCGAAAACGATATAGTTGTAGAGCTGTAATTTCGGTTTGATCTTTTGGGGCTCTGCCCCCCAAGCCCCCGCAAGGGGGAAGGTTTCCCCCTTGACCCCTACATGATTTTTCTATGAAGGGCACTTGATGACTTCAAAACACAGTACGTCCGCGGCGTTGCTGCTTTGCATTTGGCTGCTTGGCGTAAGCGTTATAAAGTTCTTTTATTGTCACGGTGCGACGGGCAGCCCTCGCGGCACTTTTGGGGGCTCTGCCCCCAATACCCCCGCTGTGCGCGTAGTTCACAGTATCCCACCCGCCCGCCCCTTTTTTGTGGGGCTGCCGCCCCACGCCCCGCTTATTTTTTAGGCTCCGCCCCACACCCTTTTGAGTTATGTCCTTAATCTCCGCTGAGTGCGTATTGTTCTCAATCACCTATATATTTATACAAAAGTCTCCCTCCCCTTTATGGGGAGGGAGACTTTTGTGATCACATAAGGGGTCTGGGGAGCAATCTGCTCCCCAGCGGGGGTCTGGGGGGGCAGAGCCCCCATAAAAAGGGCACAGGGCAGAGCCCCAAAAAGCACCCCGTTGTTACCCCATCTCCCTCCTCTTTGACCGTCTCACCCTATTGATATGCCTTTCAAAATCGCCGCCGGCAATAAGCTCCGCCAGCACAAGCTGAAAAAAGGTCGGTACGGTACAGGAATAAAAGCCCAGCCGCTCGTCAAATTCCTTGACAAGGCTTTTCGGCAGCAGCATATAGCCCACCCTTATCGACGGGGAAACGGTGCGGGTAAAGGTATTCATATATATCACGTTATCCTTGTCGGATAGGGAAAAAACCGTGTCCTCCGGCTTTTGCGAAACCGAAAACTCCGACTCGTAGTCATCCTCTATTATAAAGCCGCCGCGCCGTGCCGCCCAACGCACGTATTCGTGCCGCTTGGACGCGTCGGCGGTTATCCCGCTGGGAAAACTGCGGTAGGGCGAAATGTGCAGAATATCCGCCCTGCTCTCCCATAAAAAGCTGCTTTCTATGCCGTTTTTCCCCATAGGCAGCTTTTCGTAATTTATCCCCATCGCGCCGTATAATTGTTCTATTTTGCGGTAGGTGGGAAATTCCACCGCGTACAGCTTGTCCTTGCCTAAAAGCTCGGTCACCAGCCCGTAAAGATATTCCGAGCCGGAGCCTATTACTATCTGCTCGGTATTGACGCTTATCCCTCGGCTTGCCGCGAGATAACGCTTCAGCGTCTCCCTCAGCTCAATGCTGCCCTTGTTTTCACAGCGCTCCATTATCCGCTCCCCGCAGTCCGAGATAACTCTGCGCATGGTGCGGGCAAGTAACGGGAACGGCAGCTCGGTCTTGGTATCCCGCTTTACCGCCGGGGAATGTGACAGCACGCCCTCTCCCCCGTGGGCAAATCCGTCCGACGGGCGGAACACTACGAAGTACCCGCTGCGCTCCCTCGGCTCGATGTAGCCCTCTTCCGCAAGCAGCGCGTATGTGTGCTCTATGGTTATTACGCTTATGCCGGTCTCGGCGGCTATCAGCCTTTTGGAGGGCAGCTTGCTGTTATAGCGGTATGCGCCGCTGACTATGTCCTCCCTTATCTGCTTGTATAATTGCAAATAAGCCGGCGCTTTGCCCTCTTTTTCTATCTTGTATTTCATACGCCCTCCAACTGGTTATATAATTTTTTCATAAACTGGCTATTTTAATATGTTCAGTTATATTATATACTAATGCTGTGAGAAAATCAAGAGGAAGAGGGAATAAAATATGTCGCATAACCGACAGAAGAAGATAGCGGTGATAAACGACCTGTGCGGCTTCGGCAAGTGTTCTATATCGGTGTCATTGCCTGTTATTTCCGCGATGAAGATACAGTGCTGTCCGCTGCCGACCGCGATATTTTCCGACCACACCGGCTTTGAGAGCTTTTATTCGACGGATTTCACCGAACACATGGAGCCGTATATGGACGAATGGGCAAAGCTGGGGCTGAGGTTTAACGGCATATTGACCGGATTTCTCGGTTCTGTCACACAGATAGAAACGGTAAAGCGTTTTATGCGGCTGTTCAAGACCGACGAATGCTGCGTGGTGATAGATCCGGTGATGGGGGATAACGGAAAGCTGTATCCCACCTACCCCGAGTCGCTTGCCTTAAAGATGAGAGAGCTGCTGCCGTATGCCGACATACTTACCCCGAATCTTACCGAGGTGTGTATTCTCACCGACACCGAATACCGCCCCGACATAAGCGACAGCGAGCTGGAAAAGCTGTGTGAAAAATTGTGCGATAAGGGCGCAAAAAGCATAGTGGTATCCGGCCTTGACAGGGGCGATACTCTGGAAAATTTCATCTACCGCAGGGGAAAGCCCTCAAGTACCGTTATAGAAACTAAAGCGGGGCCCTGCCGTTCCGGTACGGGAGACGTGTTTTCTTCGATAGTCTGCGGCTCGGCGGTGAACGGGCTGGAGCTGGAACAGGGGGTAAGGCTGGCGTCCTCGTTTATAGCGAAGGCGCTTAGGCTGACGGTCAAGACCGGTCTGCCCGGCACGGACGGCATTTGTTTTGAGCCGTTGCTTTGGGAGCTTGGGAAAGAGTAATTTTTTACTTTGCTGAGTACGGTCAGCAATTTTGCTTTGCAAAACCGCAAAAAACTCGAAAGGAGAGGTGCTTGCTTTGCAAGCACAGTCATAATTATGACAACAAAAGAAAGGACCCGGCTGATGTGCATAGCCGGAGTGTTTACCGCGGTGATATTCGTATTCACGGCGTATGTGCATATCCCGTCGCATACGGGATACACCCATATAGGCGACGGATTTATTTTCTTAGCGGCGGCTATGCTGCCCACGCCCTACGCGGCTTTTGCCGGAGCGTTTGGCGCGGTGCTGGCGGACTGCCTTACCGGTTACGCGCTTTGGGCGCCCGCAAGCGCGGTTATAAAAGCGGTGACGGTGCTGTTTTTCACCTATAAGTCCGGCAAGCTGCTGAACATCCGCAATGTCTTAGCGCTGCTGCCCGCGTGGGTCATCTGCATAGGAGGATATTACCTGTACGAATCTGTCATAACCGGCAATTTCATCGCGCCTGCCGCCGGAATACCCGGATATATCACCCAGTGCGCGCTAAGCTCGGCGTTGTATATCATACTCGCCGCCGCTCTGGATAAAACCGGCTTCGCCGCAAAAGCAGTCGGCGCCGCCGCAGGGAAAGTGAAATAATATACGTTAATATAAATGCCGCTGTGGGATGAACCGCAGCGGTGTTTTTTAGAATAAAATAAAAACCGGAGCAAAAACTACTCCGGTTTTGGCGCAGAGGGCGGGATTCGAACCCGCTGCTACAAAATCAAAAAGACGGACGTTATCGCCTATCTGAAAGACCGCAAGGTTTTCACCGAAAGCTACTCTGTCTGGCGGGGTGGTACAGCGGCAGCTACCCGGTGAAAATGCAAAGCGAGGTTCTGCCTGTGGTGCGGAAGGATATTGTGAAGCTGACCTGCTATGCGAAAACCACCGTCAACAGCTGGTGCCGCAGAGGACACTTAAAGTCGTTCAAGAAAAACAATGTGAACCGCATCCCCAAGGTGTATCTGATCGAGTTTTTCTGCTCGCCGCACTTCCGCACCATCGTCCAAAAGTCCCGTTGGCATATTTACATCCTAAAGGAGTTTGCCCGGCAGAGGAAACTTCTCTGACAGGGATA
>CANQKE010000009.1 GCA_947624435.1 uncultured Ruminiclostridium sp. | reverse complement strand
CGGATTTAGCTCATCCGGTAGAGCGCCACCTTGCCAAGGTGGAGGTAGCGAGTTCGAGCCTCGTAATCCGCTCCATTAGCGTCGTGGAATTATTCACGGCGTTTTTCATTGCAAAAAATCGACGATCTCACAAGAGCGGATCGTCGATTTTTTTGTTATCAGTCGCCTGTTGATTCTCTTAATACCAAGCTGTGCGGCAGCGTGTAGAGCGTGTGGTCGGGTTTAGGAGACTTCATATTCTCTATCAGCTTTTCTATCACCAGCTTGCCCTGCGCAAAGCACGGCTGCTCTACGGTGGATAAATGCGGCACGAACATGTGAGAATACTGTATGTTGTCAAATCCCATGAATATAAGGTCTTTTCCTATGCGGTAGCCTTTTGACAGAGCGTAGTTCATCGCTCCTATAGCTATCATATCCGATATTGCAAATATCGCGGTGGGCGGCGTGGTAAGCCCCATGAAATATTCACACCCGCGCATACCGTATTCCGTTTCATATCCGCCGTAATAAACATACTGCTCATTAAACGGTATATCGTTGTCTTTAAGCGCCAGCTTATACCCTATCTCGCGGTCGATGCTGGACTGGCTTCGCTGCATGGTGGTTATAAGTCCTATCCTGCGATGACCTTTTCTTATAAGGTAATTCACCGCGTCGCGCCCCGCCTTTACATTGTCTATTGTGACCGTCAGCACGTTACAGTTATCAAGACGTTCCAGACACATCGCTATATTGTGCTTTTCGCCAAGCTCGTTTATCGTGGCGGCATCCAGCTTAGGACCGAGCAGCACTGCGCCGTCTACTGCGCGTGAAAACAGCATTCCCAAAAGGTGCATCTCATGACCGGGATCGTCGTGCGTGGTCGCGATAAGTACGTCGTACCCTTGGGCGAACGCCGCCGACTCCATACCTCTTATAACGTCGGAATAAAAGCTCTGCTCTGTGGACGCTATTATCGCAAGTATACGCCTCGTTTCGCTCTTTCTGAGATCCCTGCCGAGGAAATTCGGATTGTAATTAAGCTGCTCCACCGCAGCGTTTACCGCCTTTATAGCCTCGTCGGACACATTGGTCTTTTTATTAAGAACACGCGAAACCGTCGCCACCGAAACATTAGCCGCCTTAGCAACATCTTTTATAGTAACGCTCATAAAGCAGACGCCCCCTTTTCGCTTTGGCAATTCTATATTAATATTATACAACTGATAGAAAAATTCTTCAATATATTAAATAAACAAAATTAATAAAAGCCTTTTATGTAATCCCCACAAAATCCCAAGGCGAAAAACGGCATGGCGAGCGCTTTTTTTATCCGGTAAATAGTGTGTTTTTTACTTTTCGTGCAAAACTGTAAATAATGGTACTTGTTTTTTGTGCAAAAAGTAACTTTACAATTTTAGTAAATTAAGCTAAAATATGAATTAGATAAGTATATCTTCAGCAAGGAATGACATTAACGCCGTCGTTTTACAAAGGGCGGCAAGGCAAACAAAGTGGAGGCAGTTTTATGAAGAAGAAATCGGTCACGATGAGCGACATTGCAAAAACGCTGGACGTAAGCACAGTAACCGTTTCAAAGGCGCTTGGCGACAGGGACGGCGTCAGCGATGAGCTGCGCAGTATCATCAAGCAGAAAGCCAACGAAATGGGATACCGCTTCAGCTGTTCGGCGAAAGCAGCGAAAGAGGGATTTTCTTTCAACATAAGCATTGTTGTGGCAAAACGGTTCATAAACGACGCCAGCGCTTTCTACTGGGTGATGTACCGATACATAATAGAGCTGCTGCAAAAGCAGAACTATTACGGTATCCTTGACGTTATTTCCGACGCCGACGCATCCGCATTGCTTATGCCGAGCTCCGCGCAGGACAAAAAGACCGACGGCATAATAGTGCTGGGGCAATTCAGCGACCGATATGTAAACGAGCTTGAAAAGCTGGATCTTCCTATTGTCTATCTTGATTTTTACAGCAGCGAGAACCGCACCGACACGATACTTTCCGACAGCTTTTTCGGCTCGTATATGATAACGAATTATCTTATAAATAACGGTCACAGAAATATCGGGTTTGTCGGCACGATCTCCTCCACCTCCAGCATACAGGACAGATACCTCGGATATTATAAAGCGCTGCTTGAAAAAAATCTGCCGATCAACCCGAAATGGCTTATAAACGACCGCAGCGCGGACGGCGCTATCTACAGAAAATTTGACCTGCCGGCGGAAATGCCCACAGCATTCGTCTGCAACTGCGACGAAACGGCTTACGCTCTTATAAATCAGCTTAAAAACGACGGCTATCTTATACCGGACGATATTTCGGTGGTAGGCTATGATAATCATATCTACTCCACCATTTCCACTCCGAGGATAACCACGGTAGACGTTGACAGCCGTCAGATGAGCAGCGAGGCGGTAGAAACATTGATAAGAAAGATACGCGACCGGAATTACAGCCGCGGCAGGACGTTAGTCAACGGCAGGCTCATAATCCGCGACAGCGTGAAAAAAATAAAATAGGACGTTATAATGAAGATAATAGATACACATGCGCATTACGACGACGAGCGGTTCGATATCGACCGCGATCTGTTGATAAATACCATGCTGGATACCGATGTAGAAAATATTATAAACATCGGGTGCAGCATCAGCCGCAGCAAAGAATCCGTCGCGCTCGCCGAAAAATACGATAAAATATTCGCCGCTATAGGCGTACATCCGGAGGAAATATACGACCTGCCGGATAATTATCTTGATATCCTGCGTGAGCTTACGCAGAATAAAAAGGTCGTCGCGATAGGCGAGATAGGGCTTGATTATCACTATGAAAGCTACGACCGTCAGCGTCAGATAAAGGTTTTCAGAGAGCAGCTCGCTTTAGCGGACGAGCTTTCATTGCCGACTGTCATACATTCCCGCGACGCGACGGAGGATACTCTTAACGTGCTGCGCGAGTTAAGGCCGAAAAAGGCGGTAATGCACTGCTTTTCCGGCAGCGCTCAGACCGCTCGCGAGGTGCTGGACATGGGGCTTTATATCAGCTTCACCGGCGTATTGACCTTCAAGAACGCAAGAAAAGCCGTCGAAGCCTGCGAGATAATACCTATGGACAGGCTTATGCTGGAGACCGACTGTCCTTATATGGCTCCCGTGCCGCACCGGGGAGAACGCTGCATAAGCTCGATGGCAAAATACACCGCGGCTAAGTTAGCGGAGATAAAAGGCATCTCAACAGACGAAGCAATATCGGCCTGCAACGCGAATGCGAAGCGGTTTTTCGGCATTTAGCACACTTGACACAGCCGCGCATTTATGCTATATTATTTGAAAACACTTATTAAAAGGAGAGCGTATGGAATCCGACGGGCGAAAACGCAAACGAGTAAGACGGGTGCTGTTAGCACCTTTACGCATTGTAAACAAAGGACTTGACAAGCTGCTGTCAAAAACGCTTGGAGAGGAATATTACGGAGATGACGTCACACAGGACGACATCATCTCGATGGTGGACGCGGGAAACGAATACGGCAGTCTCAATCTTGAGGACGATTCCGCGAAAATGATAAACAATATATTCGAGTTCAGTGACTTAGACGCGTCGGACGTAATGACTCACCGCAAGAATATCGTCGGCGTGGAAGTAGGCGCATCGCTGGACGACGTGGTATATATCGCGCTGGACGAGGGATTTTCCCGCATACCGGTATATAAAGATACCACCGATGACATAATCGGGATAATCATTGTAAAGGATCTTCTCTGCCTTATCGGCAACAAAGACGCCGATAAGCTTTCAATAAAAGATTTTCTGCGCGAGGCGGTCTATGTGCCGCAGTCGTGCAGCTGCTCCGACGTGTTCAGACAGCTTAATACACTGAAAAGCGGCATGGCGGTCGTCGTGGACGAATACGGCGGCACAGCCGGGATAATCACGCTCGAAGACATAATAGAATCGATAATGGGCGATATCGAGGACGAATACGACGAGGAACACGACCTTATCAGAAAACGCGCCGAGGGCGTTTACGAGGCGGACGGCGAGGCCGACCCGGAAGAGGTTCTGGAGCTGTTCGGCTATGAGCTTAGCGACGGTCACGAATACGATACCATCGCGGGCTTTGTCACCGATCTTCTGGGGTATATCCCCGAAGAAGACGAAAAGCCGCCAAAAGTGTTCTACAAGGATATCGTATTTACCGTCACCGAGGTAAAGGATAACTGTATCTCAAAGCTTATCGTAAGGACGGCAAAAGAGGACGAAAAGCCCGCTCAGCCGAAAGAATAATTTAATGGGATAAAACTCATTTTTTCTTAAAATTTAGGTAAAAGACATTTTCAGGGAGGCGGAAATTTGTACCTATGAGCAGATTTATCGGAAAATGCGCGGCAATTATAACCTCCGTGACGCTTATCCTCTGCTCCGCTGCGACGATCGCCCAAGCGGAACAAACTCAGACCGCTCCCTCCTTCACCGAGGAGGAACAAAGCTATATAGCAAACGCCGATAAGCTTAAGGTAGGCTTTATACAGGACCGTATACCTATCTGCTTTGCCGACCAAAACGGAGAGGCGGCGGGAGTATCCCGTTACATATTTGAAAGAGTCAGCGAGATATCGGGGCTTGAATTTGAATATGTAGGTCTGCCGAGCGGTCCGGTGACTTATGACTATCTTCTAAGCGAGGGATTCGACCTTGTCACCAGCGTTGAATATAACGAGGAAAACAAGCACGCCAACGGAATACTTATAAGCGAGCCGTATTTTTCCGGCAGAAAAGTCATCGTCGCAAAGGACAATCTGGAATTTCGTTACGGCGACAACCTTTCCGCGGCGGTATCTACGGGTTCTCAGACGCTGAAAAAAGTGCTGGCGAGAATGTTCCCGAACTTTGAGCTTAAAGATTACGATTCTATAGAGGAATGCTTTGACGCGGTAAATTCCGGCGACGCCGATCTTATGATACAAAACCAATACGTCGTTGAATACTGGCTGTCAAAGCCGAAATACGAGCAGCTAAAGGTGATCCCGATGATAGGTCTGGACGACAAGCTGTGCTTTTCGGCGGTAGTAGCGCTCGGCGACAAGACAGACGATTCTTCTAAAGAAGGTCAGACGCTTATAGATATCCTGGATAAAAGCATAGCCTGCCTTACCGAGGACGAGGTAGGAAGTTATACTATCCAGGGGGTAATGGAAAATCAGTATAAGTACACCTTCTCCGATTTTGTTAGCCGGTACCGCTATTCCTTTATCGCGATGGGAATAGCTATAGTCATAATACTGGCGCTTATCATTCTGTTTACCCGCCAGCGTATCCGTTTTGCCGAAAGTAAAGCCGAATCAAAAGCCAAAGGCAGATTTTTATCGACGATGAGCCATGAAATACGCACGCCGCTAAACGGTCTTATCGGGCTCAACTACCTTATGTCGCAAAAGCTGGACGACAGGAAAAAGGTAGAAGAATATCTGCGGCAGTCCTCCACTACGGCGAAGTATCTGCTGTCGCTGCTAAATGATATCCTCGACTCCTCAAAGCTTGAGGAGCAGGAAATGGAGCTTGTTCTCCGCCCTGTCGACTTAGAGCTTCTTATAGATACCGTAAACTCGATAGAGAAAAATTTAATGGCGGACAAGCGGCTTACCTATACCGTGCATTCCGGGCTTACCTATCCTTATGTCATGGCGGATGAGGTGCGCATACAGCAGGTACTGCTGAATTTATTGGATAACGCCCGCAAGTTTACCCAGACCGGCGGAAAGATAGACCTTATCATAAAGCAGGAAAAGACAAGCAATGACAAGGTGCTTACCTCGCTTGTCGTTTCAGATACCGGAAAAGGCATGAGCGAGGACTTCCAGAAAAAGGTGTTCAACGTATTTTCAAGAGAATTGGACACCGTATCAAAGGGCAATCAGGGCACGGGACTCGGACTGTTCATAAGCCGCAGATTAGCAAAGCTTATGGGCGGCGATCTTACCTGCGTCAGCAAAAAGGGAGAGGGCAGCTCGTTCACCTTTACATTTGTTTCGGATATTTCAAAGCCGCCAGAAAAAGCCGACGTATATTCCGCCGATACAAATTCCGAGCGGCCGCGAATACTGATAGCCGAGGATAACGAGCTTAACGGAGAAATAATACTTGAACTGCTGACCGGCAACGGCTTTGACGCCGACCTTGCCGAAAACGGAAAGCTTGCGCTAAGTATGTTTGAAAGCTCAGAACCCGGCACCTACGGCGTTATACTTATGGACCTGCTTATGCCGGAGATGGACGGATTTGAAGCGGCCAAGGCTATACGCTCGCTTGACAGGCCGGACGCGAAAAAGGTTCGTATTTTCGCCTGCACGGCAAATTCTTTCTCGGAGGAAAGAGACAGGGCGATCGCAAGCGGCATGGACGATTTTATCAGCAAGCCTATCGATATAGACGTTCTTATGAAAAAATTAAAATAGGCAACAAAAGACCGTATCCCTCAAAATAGAAAGGATACGGTCTTTTTATGTGCTGTTAATAATCAATCCATTTCGGCGATAACTTCCACTTCCGCAAGCACATTCTTCGGAAGTGTTTTTACTGCAACGCAGGAACGCGCGGGCTTTCCGGTGATGTACTGAGCGTATATCTCATTGAACGCCGCAAAATCTCCCATATCGGCGAGAAAGCAGGTCGTCTTGATGATATTGTCATACGACGCTCCGACGCTTTTAAGTATCTCGCCGAGATTCTTCATTATCTGATGCGTCTGACCTTCGATATCCTTTGCAGTCACCTCTCCTACAGCCGGGTCAATGGCTATCTGTCCGGAGGTGTATATAAGTCCTCCCGAAATTACCGCCTGTGAATACGGGCCTATCGCCTGCGGCGCTTTGTCTGTGTAAACCTTTTTCATGATCTTCTTCCTTTCGTGTATGTATTTTTATTGCTCGATGCAGTAGCCTGCATCGGTAAGTGCGTCTTTTATCTGTTTTATATGTTCAAAATTACGCGTTTCAAGCACTATCCTCAAATAGCAGCCGTTCACGTCCGAGCCCTCGCTGGAACGTTCATGATGTATTGAGGTGACGTTTCCGCCAAGGTCGGCGATTATCTGGGAAACGCCCTTTAACTGGCCGGGCTTGTCGATAAGCGCGATATTCACCTGATAGGAGCGTCCGCTTTTCAGCAAGCCGCGCCTTATCACTCTGGACAAAATGGTAACGTCTATGTTTCCTCCCGAAATAAGGCAGATGACTTTTTTGCCCTTTATCGGCAGCTTATCGAACATGACCGCCGCCACCGGAACCGCTCCCGCGCCCTCGGCTATCAGCTTATGCTGTTCGATAAGCGTAAGTATCGCGGTGGATATCTCGTCGTCGGTAACGGTTACTATCTTATCGACGTATTTACGGCAATAATCGAAAGTATGCTCGCCGGGTTCTTTTACGGCAATGCCATCCGCTATGGTGGAAACGCCGTCAAGAGTTTCTATTTTTCCGTCCTTTACCGATTCTACCATCGACGGAGCGCCGGACGCCTGTACGCCGTACACCTTGATATCCGGTTTTAGCGTTTTAAGCGTGTAGGCAACGCCGGAAATAAGTCCGCCGCCGCCTATCGGAACAACGACCGCGTCAACGTCGGGGAGCTGATCCAAAAGCTCCAGCCCTATCGTCCCCTGCCCGGCTATAACGTCCTCGTCGTCAAACGGGTGGATAAAGGTGTAACCCTTTTCATCTCTGAGCTGCAGCGCCTTTTTATAAGCGTCATCGTATACCCCCTCTACCAGACAGATCTCAGCGCCGTAACTCTTGGTAGCCTCTACCTTTGAGATAGGAGCGCCGTCCGGCAGACAGATGATAGAACGTATACCGCTTTTCTGAGCGGCGAGCGCTACGCCCTGTGCGTGGTTTCCCGCGCTGCAAGCGATAACTCCCTTTGCTTTTTCTTCATCGGTAAGAGTAGACATTTTATAATACGCCCCTCTCACCTTGAACGAGCCGGTTATCTGTAGGTTTTCGGTTTTAAGATAGACCTCGGCGTTATCGCTGATCTTAGGCGCGTATATAAGGTCTGTGCGCCTTATTACCTCTTTTAGCTTAAATGCGGCATGGTATACCTTGTCAAGTGAAAGCATTTTCTGTATTCCCTTTCTGTAAATAAAATAAAAAATCTCCGCCTTTCCGATAAATCGGAAAGAGGCGAAGACATAAGCTCCGTGTTACCACTCTTATTGTCCAAAAAGGACCGCTCAGCGCATATCCATCAATATGCCTCTCTGTAACGGGAGGACCCGTACAGACATACTCACGCAGTTAAGCGCTTTCCGCCCGTCCGCTCAAAGGTGATAGCTTTATCGGTGCAGCTCTGCCGTTTCACACCAAACAACGGCTCTCTGAAAGACCTGTTACCGCAGCGTCCTTATCATCGCGTTTATTTATCATAAGTTATTTTATCACCGTTTTGAGAAATTGTCAATAGTTTTTATAAATTTTCCGAAGCAGAATATCCGGCAGCCGACGCCGACGCATGCGACGCGCCCTTTCGGCAGGCGGATATTCCCGTGGACAGCACCGCCGCTATCAGCATGAACAGCATTATTTTTTTATACTTTTGCATATACCTGCCTCCTTTTCCTGTCATTATTTTTGCACCGGAGAAAGGAATTATTCCAAACCGCAAAAAAACATATAGACAAAAATCCGCGGGTGTGTTATACTGATATAAATATCAGCACTGCTTTAAGCAGACAAGCAACAGGAGAAAAGACATGAGAAATATCGACGAACTTATAAGCGAGCTTACGCTTGAAGAAAAGGCGGGGCTTTGCTCCGGCGCGGATTTCTGGCATACCAAGGCGGTGGAAAGGCTGGGAATACCCGACGTTATGGTAAGCGACGGTCCTCACGGGCTGCGCACGCAGGACCTTGGCAGTCAAAATCCCAACGAAAGCATACAAGCGGTGTGCTTTCCGGCGGCATGCGCTACCGCCTGCTCTTTTGACAGAGAACTGTTAGAGGAAATGGGAGAGGCGCTCGGAGAAGAATGTAAACGCGCCGGGGTATCCGTACTGCTCGGCCCCGCGGTGAATATCAAGCGTTCGCCGCTGTGCGGAAGAAATTTCGAGTATGTTTCGGAGGACCCGTATCTTGCGGGAGAGCTGTCCGCCGCTTACATAAACGGAGTGCAAAGCAAGAACATAGGCACTTCTATAAAGCATTTCGCAACGAACAGCCAGGAGCATCGCAGAATGACCTGCTCGTCCGATATGAGCGAGCGCACGCTGCGGGAAATATATATGCCCGCGTTTGAGACCGCCGTCAAAAAAGCGCAGCCGTGGACGGTAATGTGCTGCTACAACCGCATAAACGGCGTTTACGGCTCGGAAAACAAGCACACATTGACCGAGATACTCCGCGACGAATGGGGCTTTGAGGGTTATGTTATGTCCGACTGGGGCGCGGTGAACGACCGCGTCGAGGGACTTGCCGCCGGGCTTGATCTTGAAATGCCCTCCAGCAAAGGAGTAAACGACGCCAAAATAGTCGAGGCGGTAAAGAGCGGAAAGCTGAGCGAACCGGTTCTTGATAAAGCGGTAAAGCGCATACTTGAAAAAGTGTTCAAATACGCCGACGAGCTGCCCGAAAAAATGCCGCTGGATATACAAGGCGATCATGAAAAAGCGCGGCAGTTCGCAAGGGAAAGCATCGTACTTCTCAAAAATGACAACGGCGCTCTTCCCCTGCCGGAAAGAAGCATCGAGATCGCGTTCATCGGCGAGTTTGCCGAAAATCCGAGGATACAGGGCGGCGGCAGTTCCCATATAAATACCAAAACAACGGTATCGGCTCTTGAGGCGGCGGAAAAAATAAGCGACGTTCACTACGCTAAAGGCTTTGACCGCGAGAGCGGCGAGACCGACCCTAACCTGCTGAGTGCAGCGACAGACCTTGCGTCAAAGTGCGACGCTACGGTGATCTTTGCCGGGCTGCCGGACAGCTTTGAGTCGGAGGGATATGACCGCAGGCACATGAAGCTGCCGGATTCTCAAAACGAGCTTATCGAGAAGATATGCGACGTTTCGGACAATGTTATAGTAGTGCTGCACAACGGTTCTCCGGTGGAAATGCCTTGGGCAGACAGAGTAAACGCCATCGTCGAGCTGTATCTTTGCGGAGAGGCAGCCGGAGAAGCGGCGGTGGATATCCTGTTTGGAAAAGCCAATCCCTGCGGCAAGCTGGCGGAGACATTCCCCAAAAAGCTGAGCGATACTCCCTGCTATCTTACCTATCCCGGCAACGAACACGCGGAATATAACGAGGGCGTTTTCGTCGGCTACAGATATTACGAAAAGAAAGAGCAGGACGTGCTGTTCCCGTTCGGTCACGGGCTGTCCTATACAACGTTTGAATATTCCGACCTTACGCTCTCCTGCGACGATATAACGGACAACGATACCGTTACCGCAAGCGTCACCGTTACCAACACCGGCAGCTGTTCCGGAAAAGAGGTCGTGCAGCTTTATGTTGCGGACAATACCGGCTTTGCAAAAAGACCCGTCAAGGAGCTTAAAGGCTTTGAAAAGATATGCCTCGATCCCGGCGAAAGCAAGACCGTCACCTTTACGCTGAACAAGCGCAGCTTCAGCTATTATAACGAAGAGCTTTGCGACTGGTACGCTCCTACCGGAAAATATACGGTAATGGCGGGCAGTTCTTCCGCCGACATAAGACTTTCGGCAGGATTAAAGCTGACCGCGACCGTCAAGCTGCCATTCGTCGCTCACGAAAATACAACATTCGATGAATTTATGGACTACCCCGAGGGCAAGGAAGCGCTGGATATACTGCTGCCGAACGTGACCCAAGGAATGCTGGGCGGCGATAATTTTGAAATTGAGGCTGTCCGCGCAATGGTGAACGGTATGCCGCTCAGGCAGATACGCAGCTTTGGCGGGATAACCGACGAACAGATGTACGCCGCTATCGAATCGCTGAATAAAAACTTCGGCGGCAGCAAATGGCAAGTCCCGCGTAAATAAATATCCGGATAATCAGCTTAAAGAACGCCTACGGGCGTTCTTTATTTTGTATAGAGTTTGCAATTTGCATAAATTTGAAAGTTTTTTCAAAAAACACTTGTATATTTTTTATAAATATGTTATAATTATTTCAAGGCAAACAGCCTTAATATCCGACGGCGTCGCCGAGGAAAGGAATGATTAAAAATATGAAAATGAATATCAGCGCCAAGAAAATTCAAATCAGCCAGTCCTTTACGGATTATGCGGAAAAACGTCTTAAAACGAAGCTGGATAAATTTTTCCCGGAGGAAGCGGAATACAGGATAACGCTCACCAGTCAGAAAAACCTGATAATCTGCGAGCTTACGCTGAGCAGCGGCGGTCTTATCTTCCGTGCGGAGCAGTCGGCGCAGGATAAGAATACCGCGCTTGACGCCTGCATAGACAGGATAATAAGGCAGATACGCAAAAACAAGACCAAGGTCGAGAAAAAGCTGCACAGCACCATTAAAGAGACCTTTGACGACAGCGTTGAGGAGCAGGTAGAGTTCGAGGTAGTTAAGCATAAACGGTTCAAGCTGCACCCTATGACGGTGGACGAGGCCATTTTACAGATGAATATGCTCGGTCACAGTTTCTTTATGTTCAAAAACGGCAGCACCGGAGAGATAAACGTTGTATATAAGCGCGAGGACGACAATTACGCCGTTCTTGAGCCTGAGGAATAAGCTTTAGGAGCTGCGCGGCGTTTTTTGCCGTGCAGCTCCGTTTAATTTATACGAAGGAGAGGTGCTTGCTTTGCAAGCACGGTATTAAAAATGAGCATCTGCAATTGGGGCATAATGGCGACCGGAAAAATAGCGGAGACCTTTGCCAAAGCGATAAATTATACAGACGGGGCAAAGCTGTATGCGGCAGCCTCCCGCACCGAAGAAAAAGCAAAAGCGTTCGGTGAAAAATACAACGCTGAGAAATGCTACGGCAGCTATCGGCAGCTAGCCGAGGACGAAAACGTGGACGTTATATATATCGCCTCCCCTATGGCACAGCACTACGAGAACGCAAAAATGTGCCTGCTAGCCGGAAAGAATGTGTTGTGTGAAAAAACGATAACGCTAAACTCGGCGCAGTTAGACGAGCTTATCGCTATCGCAAAGGAAAAAGACCTGTTCTTTATGGAAGCTATGTGGATGAAAATGCTCCCGGCGTTTCGTAAAGCAAAGGAATGGGTGTCTTCCGGTAAAATCGGAGAGGTGCACGCCGTCAAGGCCGATCTCACCTCGATGTGCCGTTATGATGAGAACGACCGCCTTTTCAGAAAAGACTTAGGCGGCGGCGCGCTTTTAGATATCGGCGTGTATCCTATCACCTTCGCCTGCGAATTTTTGGGTTATCAGCCGAAAGAAATAATAAGCAACTGCGTTATCGGCAAAAGCGACGTAGACTTTGACGCGTCTATAATGTTAAGATACGAAAACAGCTATGCCGATCTGTGCGCGGCGTTCAACATGGACAACTGCAATCCCGCCTATATAATCGGCACAAAGGGCAGTATACGCTTTCCGGAATGGTTTTTCTGCACCGGACGGGTACTGTTGTACGACGATGACGGGAATATCGTCGAAGAATTCAACAATCCCCACCCCTGCAACGGTTACGAGTTTGAAGTAGCTCACGTCATGAGCTGCCTTGAAAAAGGCTTAAAGGAAAGCGACCTCAACCCGCTTTGGCATACAAAAGCCACCATGAAGATAATGGAAAAATGCCGCACCGACTGGGGCTTTTCCTATAACAGAGAATAATATAACTTTCATAAACATAAAAAACGGACAGCGTGCTGTCCGTCTTTGTGTTATGTAACCAATAAAAGTTATGGTTATATAAGTTAAAAAATAAATCAAAACGTTTTCTTTATCTCTGTCAGGCACTCCATGCAGATATTCTTCCCCTTGAACTGCTGGATGTCGCTTGCGTTATTGCAGAAAGAACAAGCCGGCATATACTTTTTCAGAATAATCTTGTCATCTTCAACATAAATTTCAATTGAATCCTTGATATCAATGTCAAGCGTTCTTCTGAGTTCTATCGGGATGACTATACGCCCAAGCTCGTCTACCTTTCTTACAATGCCTGTAGATTTCATAGAAATTACCCACCTTTCCAGCGTAAAACAGCTTTGATTTTTTTACTTTGCCGGAAAGTCCGTCAACAAACCGGCAATTATATTTTACCAAAATATAAGGGATTTGTCAAATAGACCAAAAACTGTAGGGTTTAACAGCGACGTAAGAGAATGTTAATATTATAACAAATGTTAATTTAGTACACGCCGCCAAACGGCGTAACCATGCGGTTTTGCTGCGTTAATCACTTAAACTTGATTTTTTACTTAAAATTAACCTAAAAATGCAAATTATCGTAAACAAAAAAATCTATCTTTTTTACAAATAAAAGCTCTCAATTTTATCTAAAATTTGTGAATAATGCCTTGAATTTTTTGCTTGAGTTGGATATTTATGTAATTTTTTTCAAACTTCTCAAACGGCAAATAAGATAATCAAAGGAGAAAATGTAAAAAATATGAAATTTTTCTTTTTTATAATTGTATTTTTTTCCGTTGTACTGGGTATCGTGAACGGCAAAATGCCGGAGGTCTCGCAGGCTGCGCTGACCGAATGCACCGCCGCGGTAACTCTTGCGATAAGTCTTTGCGGAACGATATGTTTCTGGAGCGGAATAATGAATATAGCGGAAAATGCGGGACTTGTAGCGAAGCTGTCAAGGCTGCTCTCTCCCCTGCTGAAAAGGCTGTTCAAGGGCATAGACCCTAAAGGCGCGGCCATGAATTACATCATGCTTAATCTGGTGTCTAATCTGCTCGGACTTGCAAACGCCGCCACTCCCGCCGGTATAAGGGCGCTTGAAGAGTTAAAAAAGGAAGAAAACGCCGAGGACATTGCCACCGACAACATGGTTATTTTTACCGTTATGAACACCGCGAGCTTACAATTATTTCCGACTACCGTCGCCGCAATAAGAGCAAACCACGGCAGCGCGGCGCCGCTTGAAATACTGCCGGGGGTATGGATAGTGTCGGCACTTGCACTGACGGTCGCGCTGACCGCCGCAAAGCTACTTTCCAAGGTTTTCCGATACGGTAAGAAAAAAGGAGATACGTCATGAGCTTTACCGATTATTTTGTGCCGTGCGTTATTCTGGCGATACTTTTTTTCGGACTTATCGCGAAAACGAACGTTTTTGACACATTTATAGAGGGCGCGGCGCAGGGTCTTAAAACTACCGCCGACATACTCCCCGCGCTTATCTGTCTGATGACCTGTATCGGCATGTTTAAGGCGTCCGGCGGCATCGACCTGCTAAGCGGACTCGTAAAACCCGTGACCGATTTTTTCGGATTCCCGTCCGAGGCCGCTCCGCTGATATTCGTCCGGCCGCTCTCCGGAAGCGGAGCGCTGGCGTTTTATGAAGAAATAATAAACACCTACGGTCCGGACAGCTTTATCGGACAAGTCGCGTCAACGGTAATGGGCTCAAGCGAGACTACTTTCTATACGCTGGCGGTGTACTTCGGAGCGGTAAAAATAAAAAACACCCGCCATGCCCTCCCCTCCGCATTGTCTGCGGATCTTACCGGATGGATAGCGGGTGCTGCGGCAGTAAGACTGCTGCTGTAAATTACTGTACTATGTCCGCCAGCGTTGCGGCGGTCGCTTTTATAAGGTCGGACGGAGCTAGGATTATCTGCGTGCCGAGCCTGCCGCCGCTGATTATCACGCGGTTAAGCCCGGATATGGAAGAATGCAGCACGGTCTTGTACTGCTTTTTCATTCCTATGGGAGTACAGCCGCCGCGGATATATCCGGTGACGGCGTTTATATCCTTTACATGCAGCATTTCAACGGACTTTTCACCGACCGACTGCGCGGCTTTTTTCAGATCAAGCTCCAGATGTATCGGTATCGCGAAAACGTAATATTCCCCGCTCTTTCCTACCGTGACCAAAGTCTTGAAAGTGCTGTCGTAATCCTGACCGAGCATATCCGCGATATGCACCCCGTCGATAAATTCGTCGCAGTCATAGGTATTTATTTCGTATTTTATTTTCAGCCTGTCCAGCATACGCATAGCGTTTGTTTTCTGTTCTTTAGCCATCTTATCACCTGTATCAAATGTTGTTCATATTTTATTGCAATAATGAACGTATGTTTTCAAAGGGCTGTACCGCACGCTTAAGAATACCGTGCATAAACGCTATTGCAATGCCGTAATTGGTCATAGGGACGCCCTTGCTTTCGGCGAACGACATACGGTATTGTATCTCGCGTTCGTTCAGCATACAGCCGCCGCAATGAACAATAAGGCTGTATTTTTCCGGCTCTTTGGTAAATTCCCCGCCGGAGGTAAATTCAAACACCGGTTCTTTTCCGGTGTATTTTTTTATCCAGCGCGGAAGCTTGACGGTGCCGATATCGTCGCACTGCCTGTGATGAGTGCAACCCTCAGATATCAGTATCTTGTCGCCGTCTTTTATTTTATCGAGCGCGGTCACGCCTTTTACCGCCTGTTCCAGCCCTCCCTTGTATCTTGCAAAAAGGATAGAAAACGAGGTGAGCAGGATATCCTCCGGCACAATGGCGGACACCTTTTCAAACGCCTGACTGTCGGTTATCACAAGGCGCGGCTTTACGCTAAGCGACGACAGCGTATTTTCAAGCTCGGTCTCCCTGCATACCGCGGCTATAGCTCCCGCTTCGAGAATATCGCGGATAGTCTGCTGCTGAGGCAATATAAGCCTGCCTTTAGGTGCGGCGCTGTCGATAGGCACCACCAACACCGCGGTATCTCCCGACGAAAGCAGATCGGCGCAGATACGCCTGCCGTGGCCGTCGCTGCTAAGCTGCTTTGCGATAAGCTCTTTAAGCTCGTGTATATTTTCACCGGTGACAGCGCTGACGTAAATAACATTGTCGGCCGTCTGAGGTTCTCCGCTGAACAGATCGGTCTTATTGTAGACCTTGATATACGGTATTTTTCGCTCTTCCAGCTTTGATATGACCTCGCGGTCGTACTTATCCTCGCCCTCGGCGGCGTCTATCACCACCAGTGCGATATCGCTTTTGAGCAGCACACGCAGGCTTTTTTCTACGCGAAGTCCGCCAAGCTCCCCCTCGTCGTCAAGTCCGGCGGTATCGGTGATAAGCACCGGACCGAGCGGCAGCAGCTCCATCGCTTTAGAAACAGGGTCGGTGGTAGTGCCGGCAATATCGGACACCACCGCAAGCTGCTGACCGGTTATCGCGTTTATAAGGCTGGATTTTCCGGCGTTGCGCCTGCCGAAAATTCCTATGTGTATTCTTTCGGAACTCGGAACGGCATTTAAGCTCATATTATCTCCTTTTCATCAGAACCTGAAATCTCTCTGACCGTTGTGGATATTGTTTATATATTCCTCGGCTATTTTGCGCACCTTTTCCTTGGGTATGTTGTTAAGCTCTTTTGCTATCAGCTTTTCGCCTATTTCCTTTGTTTCGGGAGCGGCGTAATCCTCAAGGTATTCCTTTAGAGTCATCAGCGCGTTCGGATGGCAGCAGTTTTGTATCTGTCCCGCCTTGCACAGGCTCATGAAACGGTCGCCTGTTCTTCCCTCACGGTAGCATGCGGTGCAGAACGACGGGATATAACCCAGCTTCATCAGCCAGTTCACGACCTCGTCAAGAGTACGGTTGTCCGATACGTCAAACTGTGCGGAATTTTCTTCCTCCGGCTCCGGCTCGGCATATCCGCCTACGCTGGTGCGCGAACCGCCGCTTATCTGGGATATGCCCAGCTTAAGCACTCTTTCGCGGGAACGCTGGCTCTCACGGGTGGAAACGATAAGTCCGGTGTAAGGAACGCATATTCTCAAGCAGGCAACGATCTTTGCGAATGTATCGTCGCTTATTCCGTTGTCAAACTCGTCTGGGTCGATGTCATCCGCGCGGCGTACTCTCGGTACGGATATGGTATGAGGGCCTACGCCGTGTACCGCCTCAAGATGCTCCGCGTGCATCAGCAGTCCGGCAAACTCGTACCGATACAGCTCCAGTCCGAACAGAGCGCCTATTCCTACGTCGTCGATACCGCCCTCCATGGCTCTGTCCATTGCTTCGGTATGGTAAGCGTAATTGTGCTTCGGTCCGGTGGGATGCAGCCGCTCGTAGCTCTCCTTGTGGTAGGTTTCCTGGAACAGGATATAAGTGCCTATTCCCGCCTCTTTCAGCTTGCGGTAGTTTTCCACGGTGGTAGCGGCGATATTTACGTTTACCCTGCGGATAGCGCCGTTTTTATGCTTGATGGAGTAGATGGTGTTTATGCTTTCAAGAATATACTCGATGGGGTTATTTACCGGGTCTTCGCCCGCTTCGATAGCAAGCCTCTTATGTCCCATATCCTGTAAAGCTATTACCTCCTGCCGTATCTCGTCCTGAGTCAGCTTTTTACGGCAGATGTGCTTGTTCTTCGCGTGATACGGGCAGTACAGACAGCCGTTGACGCAGTAATTTGAAAGATACAGCGGCGCGAACATAACTATACGGTTGCCGTAAAAATCCTTTTTTATCTGCTCGGCAAGCGCGTATATCTCCTCGTTCTTTTCGGGAATATCGCAGTCTAACAATACCAGCGCTTCGCGGTGGGGTAAGCCTTTTCTGAGCTTTGCTTTTTCGATTATCTCGCTTATAAGCGCCTCGTTATGCTTGTTAGCCTCAGCGTAAGCAAGCGTCTCCATTATCTCTTCATGATTGATAAATTCCTCCGCCTTGAGCGAAGAGGGATCGTATTTATACATGTTCCTTTTCCTTTCTTTTAATCGTTATTTTCCGGCAGCTTCTGATATATGGTTTTCGCCGTGACACCTTTAAGTGCGCCGAGCCTGCCGGACAGCGTGCTTATCACGTCCTGCGGCGCGTCTATCGCAACGCTTATTATCGAAACTCCCGCCTTTTCGTAGGGTATACCCATGCGTCCTATGATGTACTCAGCGCTGCCGTGCAGCAGTTCGTTGAGCTTAGAAACGCTTTCCTTATCGGATACTACGATACCGATAAGCGCTACTCTCGTAACGGCATCTGTCATTTTAATGACCATGCTTGCAAAGCAAGCATTCCTCCTTTCGGGTTTTTGTAAAGCGCAAAACGTAACATGCGCTTTTATAAAAACAATAAACGGCTGCACCGAAAGGCACAGCCGTACTATACAAGTATGCTTTATCAGGCCTTTCTTCTCAGTAAGCTTTGAAGTCAGTGCAGTATCTGCGAAAGTTCGGCGAAAGTACACTCGCGCCTCACCTTTATCCGCATATTAGATTTTATCATAAAAATTTCGCGTTGTCAAGCGTTTTCACACAGTATTTCACCAACAGAAAATATAATACGTTTTTATTGACAAAACGCTGTCAGAGGTGTATAATAAAAGAGTATGCAAAAAGGAAACTTTTCCTAGAAAGGAAAGACAAATTAAATGAACATTTTATCTAAAATATTCGGTAATTACTCCGAGAAAGAAATAAAGAGGATAATACCTTTGAAAGACAAGGTGCTGTCTTTGGAGGATCGTTACTCCTCCATGACCGACAGCGAGCTGAAAGGTCAGACCGCCGTGTTTAAGGACAGGCTTGCAAACGGAGAAACGCTTGACGATATTCTTCCGGAGGCATTCGCCGTATGCCGCGAGGCTATGTGGAGAGTGCTGGGCAAAAAGCCTTATCCCGTGCAGATACTCGGCGGAATAATACTGTTCCAGGGTCGTATCGCCGAGATGAGGACCGGTGAAGGTAAAACCTTCGTTGCAGCGCTCCCCTCTTATCTGGTAGCGCTTGGCGGAAAGGGCGTCCATATCGTCACGGTAAACGACTATCTGGCTAAATACGGCGGAGAGATGATAGGCCGTGTGCATAGATTTTTAGGGCTGACGGTAGGTCTTATCCTGCACGATATGACCAACGACCAGCGGCGCAAGTCCTACAACTGCGATATAACCTACGGCACGAACAACGAGTTCGGCTTCGACTATCTGCGTGACAACATGTGCATACGCAAGGCCGATAAGGTCCAGCGCGGGCATAATTTCGCGATAGTCGACGAGGTGGACTCTATACTTATCGACGAGGCGAGAACGCCGCTTATCATTTCCGGCCCCGGCGATAAATCCACCGACCTTTATTCAAAAGCCGACAAGCTGGCGAGAAGTCTGCGTCCGTATAAAGTGGTCGAGCTTGACAGCAAGGAAGATCAGGACGTAATAGACGGCGACTATATCATAGACGAAAAAGCGAAGAACGCTACCCTTACCCAGCGCGGCGTTAAGAAAGCGGAGGCATATTTCGGCGTTGAAAACCTAATGGACGCGGAAAATATGACTTTACTGCACCATGTAAATCAGGCGATAAAGGCGCAGGGCGTCATGAAGCGCGACGTTGACTATGTGGTAAAGGACGGCGAGATAATCATCGTCGACGAGTTTACTGGACGACTGATGTTCGGCCGCCGCTTTAACGAGGGACTTCATCAGGCGATAGAGGCAAAGGAAGGCGTAAAGGTAAAAAACGAGAGCAAAACGCTCGCAACGATAACCTTTCAGAACTTCTTCAGGCTGTATGACAAGCTGTCCGGTATGACCGGTACGGCTATGACCGAGGAAAACGAGTTCAGGGAGATATACTCTCTTGACGTTATCGAGATACCTACCAACAAGCCGGTTATAAGGCAGGATCATCAGGATCAGGTATACAAAAACACCAAGGGCAAATTCGACGCCGTTATCAGGCAGATAGAGGAATGTCACGCAAAGGGTCAGCCGGTACTGGTCGGTACGATAACCATTGAAAAATCCGAGCTGCTGTCCTCTATGCTCAAGAAAAAGGGTATAAAGCATGAAGTGCTGAACGCGAAGAATCACGAGCGCGAGGCTGAAATAGTAGCGCAGGCGGGCAAAAAAGGCGCGGTCACCATCGCTACTAACATGGCGGGCCGTGGTACCGATATCATGCTCGGAGGAAACGCAGAATTTTTAGCCAAAGGAAAGATGAGAAAAGAGGGCTTCGAGGAGGATCTTATAAATGAAGCCACCGGCTTTGCGGAGACCACCGACGAGGCTATCCTTAACGCAAGAGAGACATTCAAGAAATATAACGAGGAATTCAAGGAGCAGATAGCCAAGGAGGCTGAGGAGGTCCGCAATGTGGGCGGTCTGTTTATCCTCGGCACGGAGCGTCACGAATCCAGACGTATAGATAACCAGCTCAGAGGTCGTGCGGGACGTCAGGGCGACCCCGGTGAAAGCCGCTTCTTTATCTCGCTGGAGGACGATCTTATGCGTATGTTCGGCGGCGAGAGAGTGCAGGCCGTTATGCAGACGCTCGGCATCGACGAGGATATCCCGATAGAGAACAAATTCCTTACTAACACGATAGAATCCTCCCAGAAAAAAGTCGAGGGCAGGAACTTCTCTATCCGTAAAAACGTGTTAGATTACGACGACGTTATGTCGCAGCAGCGTATGACTATTTACACTCAGCGTTCCAAGGTGCTGGACGGCGAGGACGTAAGCGAATATATCCATAACATGATAAACGAGACAATAGACGAGAACGTAAATACCTACTGCTCCGGCGACTATCCGGAAAACTGGAATTTTATCGGTCTGAGAGAGCATTTCATGGGTATGCTCACCAAAGAGGACGATTTCAACTACACGGTCGACGATCTGAACAATATAGACAAAAAGGATATAGTCGATATGCTCAAAGAGCGCGCCGATACTCTGTACAAGCAGCGTGAGGAAGAATTCGGTCCGGAGATCATGAGAGAATTAGAGCGCGTGTGCATGCTTAAGGTGGTAGACACCAAGTGGATGGATCACATCGACGCTATGGAAGAGCTTAAACGCGGCATAGCGCTGAGAAGCTACGCACAGCGCGACCCTGTAGTAGAATACAGGATAGAGGGCTTTGCAATGTTCGATGAGATGATAGCGTCTATCCGTGAGGATACCGCGCGTCTTGTGCTGACGGTAAAGGTCAAGACTGAAGCGCCTCCCCAGCGCGAGCAGGTGCTTAAGCCTCACGCCGAGAACGCGGGAGCGCGCACGACCTTCAAAAAGGATTCAAAGCAAAAAGTCGGCAGGAACGATCCCTGCCCCTGCGGCAGCGGAAAGAAATATAAAAAGTGCTGCGGCGCAAACGACTAAAGAAAGGAAACACTATATGGCTGAAATAAAGCCGTTCAACGGTCTGCGCTTTACCGATAAAGCCGGAAAAGCAAACGAATTGTGCTGTCCTCCCTACGATATAATCAGCCCGGAGGAAAGGCAGGAATATTTAAGCAAAAACCCCTGCAATATTATAAGGCTGGAGCTGCCGAAGTCCTCACCGGAGGATACCGACGAGGCTTACGGCAAGGCGGGAGAATGTTTGGATAAGTGGCTGAAAGACGATATACTCCGCCGCGATGAAAGGCCGGGTATTTACGTCTATGAGATGAAATTTTCGGTACACGGACAGGAGTACGCGGTAAAAGGATTTATCTCGCTTGTAAAGCTGGAAGAATTTTCAAAGGGTATCATTCTTCCACACGAGGAAACCCTTTCAAAGGCAAAGGCGGACAGGTTTGAGCTGATGTGCGCGACCGGCTGTAATTTCAGCCAGATATATTCGCTGTATTCCGACGCCGAGGGCAAGGTTTTCCCTCTGATAGACAAGGCAAGCACCGGCGCGCCGGATATAAGCTTTACCGACGCGGACGGTGTTACTCACAGTCTTTGGTGCGTATATGACGAGGATATAATAAGCGCCGTATCGGCGGGAGTGGCTGAGAAAAAGCTGTATATCGCGGACGGTCATCACAGATACGAGACCGCGCTGAAATATAAGCAGCATATAGCGAATACTCAGCCGGACAATGTCGGAAGCTCGGAATACGTCACGATGATGCTGGTCAATATGGAAAACAGCGGGCTTGTGGTGTTCCCCACTCACAGGATAGTAAGGGATCTTCCGTCGTTTGATTATAAGGCGGTCGTTGAAAAATGCTCGGAATATTTTGAGATAACCCCTTATCTAAACCGCGAAAAGGGCGAGATAGGATTGGAAAAAGCCTATGCCGAAAATAAAGAGGCGTTCGTTCTGTTCACCGGCGATAACAACTATACGCTTATGGTGTTAAAAGACGCCTCGGCTATGGAACAGCTTATGCCGGACACAAGTAAGGCGCTCAGAGAGCTGGACGTCAGCGTACTGCACACTCTGGTATTAGAGCGCATATTCGGCATAGATAAAGTAAACATGGCAGAGCAGATAAATCTTACATATACAAGAAGCGCCGATGAAGCGATAGCAGCGGTAGACGGGAAAAGGGCGAACTGCTGCTTCCTGCTCAACCCGACGCATATCACGGAAATACGCGACGTTGCGGCTGCGGGAGAAAGAATGCCGCAGAAATCCACCTATTTTTATCCAAAGCTGACCACCGGACTGGTCATGAATAAGATATTTTGATTTAACGGAGAAAAGAATATGCTTGCACGCGAATGTAAAAACGAACTGATAAACCATATAATCCCCTTTTGGGATAAGCTGGAGGACAATGAAAACGGCGGATTTTACGGATACGTCGGGTTTGACCTTAAAACCGATAAAAACGCCGAAAAAGGCGTTATCCTCCATTCGAGGATACTCTGGTTTTACTCAAACTGCTATCTGGTACTTAAAAATCCCGAATATCTGAGAAAAGCAAAGCACTGCTACGACTTCATGGTGAAAAACTGTGTAGACAGGAAAAACGGCGGCGTATACTGGATGATGAACGCCGACGGCACGGTAAGCGATCCGATGAAGCATTCTTACTGTCAGGCGTTTTTCATTTACGCGCTTTCCAGCTACTACGACGCGTCAAAGGATACAGACGCGCTGAATCTCGCAAAAAGCATATATGACACGGTGGAAAATAAATGCCGCGACGATATCGCGTATCAGGAGGCGTTCACCGAGGATTGGCAGCTTATGCCGAACGACGCTCTTTCGGAAAACGGGCTTATGGCGGACAAGACCATGAACACCACTTTGCACCTGTTAGAGGCTTATACCGAGCTTTACCGCGTCAGCGGCGACAAGAACGTTTTACATTCGCTTTATTTTCTTGTAGAGCTTATGCTGGAAAAGATATACGATGAGAAGAACGGCAAGCTGCTGGTATTCTTCGATAAGGAATTAAACGAGATAGGCGATATATATTCATACGGTCATGATATCGAGGCTACATGGCTTATGGACAGAGCATGCGACGTTATCGGCGACGAGCATCTTTCAAAGCGCGTTGCGGCGATGAACAAGGTGATAGTTACAAATATCGCAGACCGCGCTTATGTAAACGGCAGGCTCAACAACGAGGTAGAAAAAGGCGCGGTAAACACCATGCACATCTGGTGGGTGCAGGCTGAGGGCGTTGTGGGATTTTATAACGCATATCAAAGATACGGCGACGCGAGATTTTTAGATATCGCACGCGGTATCTGGGAATATATCAAATCCCATATAATAGATAAGAGAGAGGGCGGCGAGTGGTTCTCCCAGTTGTTCGACGACGAGCATCCGGACGAATCCAAGCCGACGGCGGACCCGTGGAAATGTCCGTATCACAACGGACGCATGTGTCTGGAAATATTTACGCGTATGTAATTTTTGCGAAAGGAAAAATCATGTTATCCGCAAAAAACAAAATAAGAGCGATGAGCTTATTGGTATCCTTAGCCGTTGCCGTATCGGTAAGCGGCTGCGCTCCGAGCGTCGAGCAAGAGATCGTAAAGCCGATAAACGGAGAAACAAAGCTGTCTTACGAAACTGCCGTCGCAGAATACAGGACTATCGAAAACGAGGAGCGAATACCGGCTAATATCGGATTTTCCACCTCTACCAGCTTTGAAGCTCCGTTTAAGGAGACCAAAATAAAGAAAGTCTACACCTCGCAGAACAGCACGGTCAAAAAAGGCGACGTTCTTATGGAGCTTGACACTACCGACCTTGACTTTCAGATAACCGAACAGGAGATACTTGTCGCTCAGGCAAGTGACAGCATGTCCAAGGAAGCCGCGCAGATAGAGCTTGACGAGCTGCTTAAGCTTAAGCAGCAGTCCATTATCGAAGCACCGTATGACGGTCTGGTAAACAAGATGATATTCGCAAGCGAGGGTACTACCGTCCCGCAAGGTACGGAGATATGCTGTGTTTCGGTACCGGAAACGCTGTTTATTTATAACGAGGGCGGCGCGGGCAAGAACCTGCGTTTCGGCATGGAGGTAAAGCTGGTAGTAAACAACGAGGAATACGCCGGCACTATCACCGCCGCACCCGACACCGCTCCGGCGGACGCAAGCAAGGCGGCGCTGAATTATTCCGCCGCTAAGCTTTATGACGACGACCTTAAGCGCCTGCTTACAGAGGGTACCGGCGCAGCTCAGGCGGCAGAGGGCTGGGCGACCATCTATGCCGTGACAGTAAGACGCACTAACGTCCTTGCCGTACCGGAAAAGGCGATAAAAAAGGAAAATAACAGTTACTATTGCAGCATATTAAGAGGCGAAGAAAAGTACGATATGCCGGTAGAGGTCGGCGTTACCGCGGGAGGATATACCGAGATACTCAGCGGTATCAATGAGGGCGACACCGTCATATTATCCGACGGAGCTGCTGTCGGAAATAATAATAACAATAACAACGACCGTAATGACCGGAACGATCAGAATAACCGCGGCGAACAGGGTGAAAACGATGAACAAGGCGGAAATAACGATCGTGACGATCAACGGGAATAAAATAATTTAATATTAAAAGAGCTTCCTTTAATTAGGAGGCTCTCTTTTTTTCACCTATCGGGATAGTTTGACATAAGCTGAAAGCAAACGGCATCGGAGGTTTAAGTCTGAAAAAATAATTTTTCCGGACTTTGCTGAGTCTTGAAAGGAGAGCCGCTTGCTTTGCAAGCATTGTTATAAAATGGAAACATACAGTGAAATACAAGTGACGCTTGCCGGAAACCCGAACGTCGGGAAAAGCACGGTTTTCAACGCCCTGACCGGACTTAAGCAGCATACCGGCAACTGGGCGGGAAAAACCGTGGAGAACACGCGCGGCGAATACATAAGAAACGGACACAAGATAATAATGTACGATCTGCCGGGGACATATTCGCTTATGGCGCACTCGGCGGAGGAAAAGGAGGCGCGCAGCTTTATCGCGTTCGGCAAAAGCGACGTTTCGGTCGTGGTGTGCGATGCCTCCTGTTTAGAGCGAAATCTTATCCTTGCATTACAAACGATGGAAATAACGCCTAACGTTATAATCTGTCTGAATCTTATCGACGAGGCGGACAAGAAAAACATTGAAATAGACGCCGAAAAGCTGAGCCGAGAGCTGGCTGTGCCGGTCATAAAGACCGCCGCAAGAAGCAAAAAGGGGCTTAGCGAGCTGTCAGACGCTATCGAGCAGGCTGCCCAAAAACCGCTCTCGCATTGCTGTGAAATAAAATATACAAAAGAGGTCGAGGCTGCTATAACCGCTCTTTCTCCTTTGGCGGATAAATATTTCGGCATGCTGCCCCGACGATTTACCGCGGTAAGGCTGGCGGAGGGAAACGCCGCGTTTATAGACGAAATGTGCGAGCATGCCGGACTTGACGAAAATACAAAGCAAAAGATAATACGCGAATCCTCCGAGCTGTCCGAAAAAGCGGGACTTGATAAAGAAAGAGCGGAGGACATCATATCCTCCTGCGTTGTGCTGAACGCGGAATCTATCTGCTGTGAATGCGTCAAAGGAAAAAGCAGCAGAAAAACCCAGCGTGACAGCAGGATAGACCGTATCCTGACGGGAAAATTCACGGCTGTTCCTATTATGCTGTTAATGCTTGCGGTAATATTATGGATAACGATAGCGGGGGCGAATTATCCGTCCTCCCTGCTGTCCGAATTGTTTAATGCCGCTGAGGAACAGCTCGCGTCTTTCATACATTACATCGGCGTACCAGACATAATAAACCGTATGCTTACCGAGGGAATATTCAGGGTGCTTGCGTGGGTGGTGGCGGTCATGCTGCCGCCTATGGCGATATTTTTCCCGTTGTTTACATTGCTGGAGGATCTCGGCATTTTGCCGCGAATAGCTTTTAATCTTGATAAATATTTCAAAAAAGCCGGAGCTTGCGGCAAGCAGGCGTTGAGCATGTGCATGAGCCTCGGCTGCAACGCGTGCGGCGTTACCGGAGCAAGGATAATAGACAGTCCGCGCGAACGGCTGATAGCGATAATCACTTCCTCAATGATACCCTGCAACGGTAAATTTCCCACAATAATAAGTCTTATAACTATCTTTATAATAGGCACCGGCGCGGGTATGATAGGAAACCTTTCGGCGGCGCTGGGTATGCTGCTGGTGCTGATACTCGGCGTGGCGGTAACGCTGCTGTGTTCAAAGCTTATGTCCGCTACCCTGCTTAAGGGAGAGCCGTCGTCGTTTACGATAGAATTGCCCTCTTACCGCAAGCCGCAGATAGGAAAAGTTCTGATAAGATCGTTTTTAGACAGAACGCTGTTTGTCCTCGCAAGGGCGGTCACGGTGGCTGCTCCGGCGGGTCTGATAATATGGATAATAGCAAACATAACCGTCGACGGAAATTCGCTGCTTAGCATCTGCACGGATTTTCTCGACCCTTTAGGCAGGCTGATGGGAATGGACGGGGTGATATTGTTTGCGTTCATTCTGGGATTTCCGGCAAACGAAACCGTTATACCTATCATTATAATGTCATATTCCGCTACATCTGCTTTATCCGACGCGGGAAGTACCGCGCAGCTTGCACAATTGCTTTGTTCAAACGGCTGGACAATAATTACGGCGGTATGCGTGATACTGTTTTCGCTGTTCCATTTCCCCTGCTCTACCACCTGTATAACCATCTATAAAGAAACGAAAAGCATAAAATGGACGGCAGCCGCAGTAATACTGCCGACCGCCGTCGGTGTTATAATTTGTATGGCGGTAAACGCCGTTTATCTTCTCTTTGCCGGTTAAAATCCGAGATAATCCGGTCCGGTCGAGCCCTCTACCGGAGCATATCCCACTATGGAATTTATCTCGTTGATGTTATCCGCCTCGTACACGGCTCCGTATTTTTCGCTGGTGGAAATATCGAAATATTTCCCCTCGTTGGTCTGCTTTATTATAGCGCCGTTGGAAAGATACAGCTTGCCGTCTTTCTCCCTTATCACGGTGAAATAATCTCCCTCAAGCTGGGTAACCTTTTTGTCAAACGGATTACTTACAAAATACATAGCTATTACCATGCTTGCGAAGCAAGCATCTCTCCTTTCGAGTTTTTGTGCGGTTTTGCGAAGCAAAATTGCCGACCGTACTCGGCAAAGCGCAAAACTCACAGTTTGAAAAATTTATTTTTCAAACTTACCATGCTTGCGAAGCAAGCATCTCTCCTTTCGAGTTTTTGTGCGGTTTTGCGAAGCAAAATTGCCGACCGTACTCGGCAAAGCGCAAAACTCACAGTTTGAAAAATTTATTTTTCAAACTTACCATGCTTGCGAAGCAAGCATCTCTCCTTTCGAGTTTTTGTGCGGTTTTGCGAAGCAAAATTGCTGACCGTACTCAGCAAAGCGCAAAACGCAAAGTCTGAAAAATTTATTTTTTCAGACTTATTTTCCCCCTGCAACTTGACCCTGATCGCCCGGCGCATTCAATCTGCGCACCGTTTCCGCCAGCGGCAAACCTACAACATTGTAATAGTCACCGCAAATTTCCTTGACCATGAAAAAGCCTTTTTCCTGGATCCCGTATGCTCCCGCCTTATCCATAGGCTCTCCGGTAGCGATATAATCGAGTATCTCATTATCGGAAAGCGGATAAAATCTGACATCGGTCTTTTGATGGAACACCTGCATATTCCCCGCACTGATAATGCAAACGCCGGTATATACGCTGTGCGTATTGCCGGAAAGCGTTTTAAGCATTTCATAAGCGGCGTTCTCGTCCTCCGGCTTGCCTAAAATACGTTTGCCGAAAGCTACCACCGTATCCGCGCCTAAGACTGTATCACCGGGAAAACGCGCCGCGATCTCAACGGCTTTCTGCTTTGCCAGCAGCTCTACCGCGTCCGCCGGAAGAATACCCAGCGGCAGCTCCTCTTTGCCTTTAGCCGGACATACGGTAAACTCAAGCCCTGCAAGCTTAAGTAATTCACACCTTCGCGGTGACTTGCTTGCCAGTATCAGCATCTTTTTTTCCGTATATCTCTTCGTAATTGCTTATGCACTCTTTTATTATCTGTACCGCCATATTGTGTCCCATTACCTCGTCCACGGCGGTGTCCTTGCCCTCAAGCTGCTTATACACCGTAAAGAAGTGCTGCATTTCCTTGAAGATATGATTGGGCAAGCCCTCGATGCTTCTGTAAGAATTATAATTCGGGTCGCCGAACGGTATTGCGATTATCTTCTGATCCATCTTGCCGTTATCCACCATATTGATAACGCCGATAGGATAACATTCTACCAGCACCAGTGGCACTAACGCCTCGTTGCTTAGTACCAGAACGTCCAGCGGGTCGCCGTCGTCCGCAAGCGTCTTTGGAATAAAGCCGTAATTTGCGGGATAATGGGTAGAGGTATAAAGTATCCTATCCAGGATAAGCATACCCGTCTTTTTATCCAGCTCATATTTTAATTTGCTGCCCTTTGATATTTCTATGACAGCAAGGAAATCATCCGGTGTGACTCTGTCGTTGTCTACATCATGCCATACATTATTCATATACGTTCCTCTTTCGGTCGGTTTTACGACTGTTTCTTTTCTTAATTATACAATATGCTTTTATAAAATTCAAGAGATAATATAAAATTTTTAGCTGTTTTCAGCAAAATCCTCCGTCCACGCCGAGCACCTGCCCCGTTATATAGGGAGAAGCCGCTAAAAATTTCACGCTGTCCGCTATTTCCTGCGGTATGCCGAGCCTGCCGAGCGGTATTTCACGCTTAAGCTCGTCAAGGTCGTCGGCGGTAAGCGCATTTACCGTCATGGGACTGTCCACCGCGCCGGGTGCAACGCAGTTTACGGTTATGCCGGAGGGGGCAAGCTCCTTTGCAAGCGCCTTTGTAAAGCCGATAACTCCCGCCTTGGCGGTGGAATAATGCACCTCGCAGGACGCACCGTACACTCCCCACACGGAGGAGATATTTACGATACTGCCCGCCTTTCGGTGAAGCATATACCTTACCGCCTCCTGCGTGACATTGAACATGCCGGTAAGATTTACATTCAGCATATCCTGCCAGTCCTCTTCGGTTATATCGGTAAACAGCTTTATCTGCGCTGTCCCCGCGTTATTTATAAGTATATCTATCCTGCCGTACAGGTCGTATATCTCCTTTACGACCTGCGCCGCCTGCCGCTTTGAAGTAATATCGGCCTTAAAGCAGCGGCACCCGTATGTTTTTTCAAGCTCCGCCGCCTTTTCGTCGGAGCTTTTATAGATCACCGCAGTATCGTGATCCTTTGAGAATACGCTTACTAACGCACTGCCTATAGCACCGGTACCGCCGGTAATGATAACCGCCATATCTGTCCTTTCTGCCGAAGCGGGAACATTATTTGCCCGTTATCTTAAGGCTGTCTGCGGCTGCGTCTATCTTTATAGAGGATATAATGCCGTCATTATCTACTATAATGTCCGCTACCTTATCCTCTACCTCCTTGCGGATTATCCTGCGCACGTCTCTGCCGCCGTATTTCCCGCCGTAAGCCTTTTTACCGATATATTTATAAGCTTTCTCGGTAACTTCCAGCGTGATATTTTTCTCCTCCAGCGGCGTTCTCATCTCGTCTATCATCAGACGGGCGATACCGCAGTAGGACTCTTCATCAAGCGGCTTGAATACCACTATCTCGTCTATCCTGCTGAGGAATTCCGGACGAAGGAAATCTTTTAATGCGTTCATCGCCTTTTCGCGGGAAATATCCTCCTCGGTCTTGGCAAAGCCGAGGCTGGCGGTTTTAAGCGAAGAACCGGCGTTTGAGGTCATGGCGATAATGGTATGCTCGAAGCTTACCGTCCTGCCGTGCGCGTCATTCACCTTGCCCTCGTCGAGTATCTGAAGCAGTATATTCAGCACATCGGGATGTGCCTTTTCTATCTCGTCAAAAAGTATCACCGAATAAGGCTTTCTGCGTACCTTTTCGGTAAGCTGTCCCGCCTCGTCATAGCCGACATATCCCGGAGGAGAGCCTATTATGCGGGATACGCTGTGCTTTTCCATAAACTCCGACATATCAAGTCTGATAAGCGGGTCTACCGTATCGAAAAGCTCTGCCGCAAGCACCTTTACCAGCTCGGTCTTACCGACGCCTGTAGGTCCGACGAAGATAAACGACGCGGGTCTTTTGCGAGCCGAAAGCTGTACTCTGGTGCGCTTTATCGCGGCGGCCACCAAAGAGCATGCCTCGTCCTGACCGACTATCTTGCTTTTCAGTACCTCTTCAAGCTTTGCTATCTTGATATATTCGGTCTCCATTATCTTGCTTGCGGGTATTCCCGTCCAAAGCTCTATGACTTTGCAGACGTCCTGAACGGTAACGTTTATCTCGTCCAGCTTAGGCTCAAGCTCCTTTATCACCGCCTGATTTTTAGCGATTCGGGTCTTTACCTCGGCTATCCGCTGATAATTTACGTTTTCGGTATCGGAGGAAAGCTCGTTCTCCTCCTGCTCCAGCTTTTTATTTTCCTTTACCAGCTTTTCGTAACGGGTAAGCTCGTCGCTGTTTATGCTTGCGCAGGCGGCAGACTCGTCCAGCAGGTCTATCGCCTTATCCGGCAGAAAACGGTCGGTGATATATCTCTCGCTCAGCACCGCGCAGCTTTTGAGTACCTCTTCGCTGATGTGTATGCGGTGATGTTCCTCATAGTAGGATTTGATACCGCGCAGCAGCTCTATAGTTTCGTCTATTGTAGGCTCGTTTATGGTTACCGGCTGAAAACGGCGTTCCAGCGCAGCGTCCTTTTCGATATACTTTCTGTACTCATCGAAGGTGGTCGCGCCTATCACCTGCATTTCTCCGCGGGAAAGCGCCGGCTTGAAAATATTTGCGGCGTTCATCGTACCCTCGGAATCGCCGGTGCCGACAAGATTATGCACCTCGTCGATAAAAAGTATGATGTTTCCGGCCGTCTTTATCTCCTCGATAAGCGACTTTGCGCGGCTCTCAAACTGACCGCGGAACTGCGTCCCGGCTACCAATGCGGTAAGATCAAGCAGATAAAGCTCCTTATCCTGCAATCTGAACGGTACGTCACCGCTGACTATCTTCTGGGCGATGCCCTCCGCTATGGCGGTCTTGCCTACGCCGGGCTCACCTATGATACAGGGATTATTTTTAGTGCGGCGGGAAAGTATCTGAGTGACTCGGTATATCTCCTTATCCCTGCCGATTATCCTATCCAACTCGCCGCGCCTTGCCTTATCGGTAAGGTTGGTGCAGTAGGTATCAAGGAAGCGGCGCTTTTTCTCCTCTTTCCTTTTGTTGCGCTTTTTCTCCTCCTTGACAGGCTGACCGTCGCCGCCGGACACGGCGTTGTTTTCGTTTCCGGCGGAACCGAACAAGCGCTGAAACAGCGGAGGCATAGTGCTTGCGCCGCCGGGAATGAATTTATCGTCGTCTTCGTCAACGTCGTCGTCCTCGGCCTCTTCGTCGCCGAACATCATTTTATAGCTTTCTTCTAAATCTTCATCGCTTATACCCATCTGTTTAAGGTACTCGTTTACCTGCGGCACGCCGAGCTCCTTTGCGCAGATAAGGCAAAGCCCCTCGTCGCGTTTTTCGTTCCCCTGCATGGTCGAAATGAATACCACAGCGGTTCTTTTTTTGCATCTTGAACAAAGCATATCTTACATAAATACTCCAGTGTAGAAGTATATCTCCTTTCCGTGGGAATTTTGCCTTTTTATCTAATATGCCGGACAGCGGCAGAATGTGTTTACGACAGGAAATCCAAGAACCGGAAATTATATATCCAGCCGAATGCGTATGAGTCGTCTATCGTCATATCGTTTAAGAACACCAGCGAATTATCCGTCAGTATAGTAACGATATGAAGAATTATAACAATAATAAATATAATCAGCACGCCGTTGATTATTCCCAGCACTCCGCCTAAGAACGCATTGAAACGGCCTATCAGCGGCAGCTTGTTGACAACGGAGGTAGCCGTTATCACCAGATTGAGCACTAACAATATTATAACAAATAAAATCATAAAAATCAACGTTCTCAGCGGTATAAGTATCACGGGCTTAAGCAGATTGTCAAGTATCGCCTTGCCGGGATTGCCGTTTGCGTTGCGCACGCTGATTATCACGTCGCGTATCACGTTATTATCCGCCTGAGCAAGAGTTTCGGAGTTGATATTCAGTATCGGCACGGCCTCGCCTACCTTATCCGCCACATCGGCAACGGCGTCGAATACATCGGAATCCAATATCTTGCTTGTAAGGACTTCCGCCAGCAGAAGATCTCCTATATCGTTTTGTCTTAAGTCGCTCTCATAAATTTGCACCGTGCCTATATCAAGGTCGGATATATTTACATTTTCCGATTTATCATAGCCGAACACGGAAAGATCCACGCCGGAAAGTCCGGTGCGGCTCATATCGACGTCCTTCAAGCTGATGGTTATCTTGCCCGCTCCGTCCGGAGTAAGGTCCAGTTGATCCAGCGTTTTCCCTCCGATAGTTACTTTATCCATATTTATCTTGCCGAGCTGGGTAACTATATTATCTCCGAGCGTATCGTTCACCGTGTCGGTTATAGCGGTCTCCAGCTTTTCTTCAACAAAGGATTCATACAGCTTTTCGGAGGCGATATCGCTTACAAACAGCGATATCAAAAACGCCGCAATAAACGCCGCTAAGCTCAGCACCATGCGGATAAATCCGCGCTTTACCCCTAAAAACATCATGCCAATAAGTACGGCGACCAATATCACGTCATAAAACCAGAAAAATTCCGTTCCCATATCTTACTTCCTTTCTTTTACAGATTAGCCTTTTCTATCGTGTCATAACCAAGCATAAGATACATCGAGCCCGCTCTTACAAAAGCGGAAAAATCATGCTCCAGTCTTGCTTTGCTTATTTCGGTAAAATCCTGTTTTACCCTCACTATATCCCGTCCGCTCAGGATACACATCTCACTGTCGTACAGCTTTATATCGGATATCGTATCATAGCCGCCCTTTTGGGAGACCTCGGCGCAGGTATTATCCAGCACCGTTACGGTCTTTCCGTTTCCGGCGTAATAATCGAGCACATATACCCCGCCGCTTTCGCCGACGTCAAAATCGGTCAGCTCGCCGTCAAAGCTGTATCTGCCCGCTTCCTCTCCGGTATCGGCATTCAGGCTGTATACGGCGTTGTCCTCCACGGCGGTTACCGTATTGCCGCTTACCTTGAGGGCATACGGCAGGCTGTCGCTTATACTGTACTTCCACAGCTCTTTTTCCTCGGAGGAAATGTCGTACTTGCATACCTCGGTGACGATATCCCCGTTATTGGACTTTACCAGAGTGAGGAACAGATATTTCCCGTCGTCGGAAAAATCCGCCTGCATAACGTTCTCGTCTATGAATTTACGGGTATAAAGCCATTTTCCCGTGCCGTCGTATACATATACGACGTTTGAGTATCTTCCTCCCGAAGTAACGACCGCCGATTTGTCACCCGCGCCTATAAAAGCCGATACGATAGTTTCGTCGGTTACAGATTGTTTGAACATCTCCGCGTCGGAAGAATACAGCGCAAAATCATGTCCGCCGCGGTCGTAGATGAGCGCGCGCTTTTCGGTGGAGACCGCCGCCGGATTAACGTAGCCGTGCTGGACGGCCTGTGCCTGTCCTCCGGCGGAATTGTATGTATAAAAATATGTATCGGTCACAAGCGCAAAATCATTTCCGACGGACAGCAAGGTATATTCCGAGCTGCCGGGCAGCTTTACCGGAAAGCCTCCGCCCTGCGCCGTCTGACCGATAAGTCCGGACGCTATGCCTTTCAGCGGCTTTGCTATCTCGTCGCGGAATATATATATCACAACGCCGATGGCGATGATAACTGCAAGAATAATAATATTTCTCAATATTTTAAGACGTTTTTTCTTTTTTCTAAAAGCCGTCATGTCGTTCAGACTGTTGTCTGCGGCAGGCATATCCGGTACTTTCATGCTACCCCTTCTTTCAATAATATACTTTGTTCAGATAAAGTCCGCAGGCTGGTGCGGTCTTTCCCGCGCGCTCCCTGTCTTTAAGCTTTAGCGCAGCGTCTATATCCTCAGCATCGCGCTTCCCCTCGCTTATATATATCAGCGTTCCGGCGATTATCCTGACCATGTTGTGTAAAAAGCCGTCGCCGCTTACATAGATGTCGGTAAATTTTCCGCTGCTTACTACTTTTGCCTCGGTCACCGTCCTGACGGTGGTTTTTACAAGCGCTAATGATTCCGCCTTACAGAACGCGGCGAAATCATGCGTTCCTGTGATATGAGCGGCTGCCTCGTTCATTAAAGGCACGTTAAGCTCATACGGATAATGCAATGCCATATCCCGTAAAAACACGTCGCGCACGTCCGAGGTATATATCCTGTACAGATACTGCTTACCCTTGCAGGAGTATCTGGCGTGAAAGTCCGGCTCTGCTTCGCGGCAGCTGAGTATCGCTATATCCTCCGGCAGCAGCGCGTTCATTCCGCGAAGAAAGCCGTCGCAGGGTATGCCGCTGTCTGTTTTCATATTGAAAACGAATTCATTGGCATGGACTCCCGCGTCGGTGCGCGAGCAGCCGGTTATACCTATCTCGCTTTTGAGCAGTTTTTTTATCGCGTCCTCGACGGTCTGCTGTACGGTGATCCCGTTATCCTGCCGCTGAAAGCCGTGATAAGCAGCGCCGTTATATGACATTGTCACCGCAAAATTACGCATCGGTTCTCCTTTCACGGCACCATATACGGTATGCCGAGATAAGGTATATATATATTCAGCAGGATAAGCTCTGCGAAGAATACCGCCATTACAGCAAGCGCTATATAATCCTTTAAGCCGGAGTGCAGCTGTTTCATTCTTGTCCTGCCCTCTCCTCCGCGATAGCAGCGGCACTCCATCGCGAGCGCGAGCTCGTTAGCCCTTTTGAACGCGGAAACGAACAGCGGTATCATCACCGGTATCAATGCCTTTGCCTTTTTTATAAGCCCGCCGGTGTCGAGATTAGCGCCGCGCGCTTTCTGCGCCGACATTATCTTGTCCGTTTCTTCTATCAGCGTAGGGATAAACCTTAACGCGATAGTCATCATCATAGCCAGCTCATGCACCGGAAAATGCAGCTTTTTAAGCGGGGACAAAAGCCGCTCGATAGCGTCGGTCAGTTCTATCGGAGAAGTGGTATAGGTTAATAGCGACATACCGATTATAAGGAACATTATCCTTACCGCCATGAATATAGAGGTGGTTATTCCCTCCGGGTATATCATTATCACTCCGCCGATATTAAGCAGCGGCTCTCCGCTTCCCCTGATAAAAAACAGGTTAAGTATACAGGTTATCGCAATAAGCGGCATTATCGGACGCAGGCTTTTAAGTACAAGTCTTAATCCTACGCCGGACATGATATACAGCAATATCATAAACAGACCGACAGCGATAAGCCCCAGATAATTCGAGGCGGTGAACAGCATAACTACATACGCTATGTCCATTATTATCTTAAAACGGCTGTCCAGCCTGTGAATAAGCGAGTTACCGGGAAAAAACTGCCCGATGGTTATGTCTTTCAGCATATTCTTCCTTTTGCCATGTATTCCAGTATTCTTTCTTTTGCTCTTTCGACGGTATAGATATCGCTACCGAGGTCTATACCCTTTTGCCGCAGCTTCATTATCACTCTGGTTATCTGCGGCACGTCAAGCCCTATCTTTATTATCTCGTCCTGACGCGCGAACACCTCGTCGGTAGGCGAGTGACAGAACACCTCGCCCTTGTTCATCACCAGCACCTTTTCGGCGAATCTTACGATATCCTCCATCGAATGGGAAACAAGCAGGATAGTAGTGCCGTATTTCTTGTGATATTCGCTTATCCTGCTCAAAACGCTTTCTCTGCCTATCGGGTCAAGCCCCGCCGCCGGCTCGTCAAGAATGAGTATCTCCGGCTCCATCGCTATTATCCCCGCCAGCGCGACGCGGCGCTTTTGTCCGCCGGAAAGGTCAAACGGAGAACGCTCCAGCAGCTCTTCGGATATCCCCATACTTTCCGCCGCCGCACGAACACGGGTATCTATTTCCTCCTCCGACAGTCCCATATTCTTAGGGCCGTAGGATATATCTTTATATACGGTCTCCTCGAACAGCTGATGTTCCGAATACTGGAACACCAGTCCCGCCTTAAAACGCACCTCTCTTATATCAACGTCTTTGCTCCAGATATTTTCGCCGTCGATATACACCTCGCCAAATGTAGGCTTTACCAGTCCGTTAAGGTGCTGTATCAGCGTGGATTTGCCGCTTCCGGTATGTCCTATTATCCCGCAGAACTCGCCCTTTTCGACGGTCAGGCTGACATTATTCACCGCCACCGCCTCAAAAGGCGTACCCGCGCTGTATTTATACGTTACGTTTTTAAGCTCGATAACACTCATTTTTTATCCCCGGCGGTAAGCATATCAAAAAGATACTCCGCACATTCTTCCTCATAAAGCAGGTCGTCCGGCACGTCAAGCCCGCTCTTTTTAAGCTCGTACATAAGCTCTATCGTCTGCGGCACGTCCAGTCCTACCGACCTTAACAGCTCCACCTGTGAAAAAATCTTTTTCGGCACGTCGTCCAGTAATATTTTTCCTTTATCTATCACAACTACCCGGTCAGCCTGCGCCGCTTCCTCCATATAATGGGTGATAAGCACCACGGTGATACCGTGCTCGCGATTAAGCAGCTTGATAGTTTTCATTATCTCTTTTCTGCCCTTTGGGTCGAGCATGGCGGTCGGCTCGTCCATAACTATACAGCGCGGACGCATGGCGATTATGCCTGCGATAGCCACCCTTTGCTTTTGCCCGCCGGAAAGCTGATGGGGAGAATGCTCGCGGTATTCGTACATATCCACCGTTTTAAGCGCCTCGTCCACCCTGCGGCGTATCTCCTTAGGCTCGACGCCGAGGTTTTCCAATGCGAACGCCGCGTCCTCCTCGACGATAGTCGCCACTATCTGGTTATCCGGATTTTGAAACACCATGCCGACCGTCTGCCGGATATCGTATATCCTGCTTTCGTCCTTGGTGTCCATGCCGTCCACCGTCACGCTTCCGGACATAGGCAGCAATATGCCGTTAAAATGCTTTGCCAGCGTGGATTTGCCGCTCCCGTTATGCCCGAGTACCGCCAGAAACTGTCCCTCGGGCACGCAAAGTGACACATCGTCCAAAACGCGGGTGCGGGACACCTCGTTTCCGTCCTCGTCCAGCACGGGATATTCAAATATAATGTTTTCAGCTTTTATGATATCGCCCAATTCAGCTATCCCTTTCGTAAGATCAATCGAAGAATACCGCAGCGGTACTCCCCGCCGGAACTGCCAGTCCTGTTTGTTCTACTTTAAGACCTATCTCCTGAGAATCTACTCTTATCTTGAATCTCTGTCCGACCGTCATATTTATAAGATACGTCATCACCGAGGAGGAAAGCCCGGTCGTGTAGCTGTTCAGCAGTACAAACAGCGGCTTGTCCGTCAGCACCTCGGTACACATCTGCATAAGCTCAAAAATACAATCCTCTATCTTCCACATTTCGCCGTTTGTACCGCGCCCGTAGCTGGGCGGGTCGAGGATTATCCCGTCGTAACGGCTCTGCCGCTTTATCTCGCGGCGAAGAAATTTCATCGCGTCGTCAACTATCCATCTTATCGGTCTATCGGAAAGACCGCTCAGCGCGGCGTTTTCACGACCCCATTCCACCATGCCCTTTACCGCGTCGAGGTGGCAGACCTTTGCCCCCGCCTTAGCGCAGGCGAGCGTTGCCGCTCCGGTGTAGGCAAACAGGTTAAGCACGTTTATCTCCCTATTTGCCGAGGAGATAAGCTTTGTGCATAAGTCCCAGTTCACCGCCTGCTCCGGGAACAGTCCGGTATGCTTAAATCCGGTGGGCTTCACCTTAAAGGTAAGCCCTTTATAATCCACCGTCCAGCTTTCCGGCAGCTTTTTGGAAAAGCTCCAGCTTCCTCCGCCGGAGGAGGAACGGTGATATACCGCGTCCGCCCTCTCCCAAAGCTTTGAGGGGTGGGGATTTTCCCATATTATCTGCGGGTCGGGGCGCACCAGAATGATATCGCCCCAGCGTTCAAGCCTTTTGCCCGCCGACGTGTCTATCAGGCTGTATGACTTCCAGCCGTCCGATACTCTCATCTTGCTCCTTTACAGCAGGTCAGCATAGCTGCTCGCGCACGACGGCGACTATCCTGCCGACCCATTCTTCCACCTGCGGCATTTCCGCAGCTTCTATCATAACTCTTACCAGCGGTTCTGTTCCGCTCTCGCGGACAAGTATCCTGCCGTTATTGCCGAGCGCGTCCTGCGCCTGCTTTATCACCGCGTTTATCTCGGGAGTTTTATCCCACAGCCCGCGCTTTTCCTCGGTTATCTTTACATTTTCCAGCTTTTGCGGATAATCCGGTATATCGCCAGCAAGCTTTGACAAAGGAAGCTTACTGTCCGTCATCATCTGAAGCACCTGTACCGCGGTGAGCTGCCCGTCGCCTGTAGTGGCATGGTCAAGGAAAATTATATGTCCCGACTGCTCGCCGCCTATATTATAGCCGCTTGCCAGCATTTCCTCCAGCACATAGCGGTCGCCGACCTTTGTACATACGGTGTCTATGCCGTTTGCTTTCATGAATTTATGGAAACCGAGATTGCTCATCACGGTGACCACTGCGGTGTTGTTTTTAAGCGTCTGCTTTTCCTTCATATAACGGGACATTATAGCTATCAGCTTATCTCCGTCGATGATGTTGCCCTTTTCGTCCACCGCAAGACATCTGTCCGCGTCCCCGTCAAATGCAAAGCCGACGTCGCAGCCGCGCTTTACCACCAGCTCACGAAGCTGCTCGATATGGGTAGAGCCGCAGTTGTCGTTTATATTAAGCCCTGTCGGCTCGTTGTTGATATAAATAAATTCCGCGCCGAATTTGTAGAACAGCGCCTCCGCCGTGGCGCTCGCGCTGCCGTTAGCGCAGTCTATCGCTACCAGCAGGCCGTGGAACATACCTTTTACCGTGGACTGGATATGCTCGTTGTACTCGCTTACCGCGCCGTAAAGCGTCCTGACTCGCCCGACGTCCTTGCCGTCATGCAGCGTCATCTGCTCCGGCGTGTCCAGTATCAGCGCCTCTATCTCGTTTTCCACAGCGTCCGGCAGCTTAAAGCCGGTAGAGGAAAACAGCTTTATGCCGTTGTATTCCACCGTGTTATGCGAGGCGGATATCATCACTCCCGCGTCCGCTTCATAATATTTTACAAGATATGCGACCGCCGGAGTAGGAACAACGCCCAACAGCTCCACATCAGCGCCTACCGAGGTTATCCCCGCCACCAGCGCGGCTTCAAGTATATCCGAAGATATCCTTGTATCCTTTCCGATAAGTATGCGAGCTTTCTCTTTTTTAGTACCGTGCTTTGTAAGCACTATCGCCGCGGCTCTGCCTATGTTCATCGCCATTTCGCAGGTAAGCTCCGTGACTGCGACTCCTCTTGCTCCGTCGGTACCGAATAATCTGCCCATAATAAACTCCTGTCGTGTATAAATTCAGTCTAATCTTTGCTGTCCCTCGCGCAACATGCCGAGATGCTTATAAGCAAGGTCGGTGGCGCAGCGCCCTCTCGGGGTACGGGATATAAAACCGAGCTGCATAAGATACGGCTCGCATACGTCCTCAAGCGTTACCGATTCTTCACCCAGCGCCGAGGCGAGCGTTTCCAGTCCTACCGGACCGCCGCCGTAGCCCTTTATTATCATGGTGAGCAATCTTCTGTCCAGACTGTCAAGTCCCAGTTTATCTATATCCAATCGGCCGAGCGCAATATCAGCCATTTCCTTTGTTATCCTGCCGTCGCCCATTACCTCGGCGAAATCGCGCACGCGCTTTAGTAATCGGTTAGCGATCCTCGGAGTTCCGCGCGAGCGCCGCGCCAATTCTATCGCGCCCTCTTTTTCACAGGGTATCGCCATTATCACCGCAGAACGCTGTATTATCTCGGTAAGCTCTTTCTCGGAATAAAGCTCCAATCTCATCACGATACCGAAACGGTCTCTGAGCGGCCCGGTCAATTGCCCCGCGCGGGTAGTCGCTCCCACCAGCGTAAAATGATTAAGATCAACGCGTATCGACTGCACCGACGCGCCTTTACCTATCATTATATCCAGCACATAATCCTCCATGGCGGGATACAGCACCTCTTCCACCTGTCGGGAAAGCCGATGTATCTCGTCCACAAACAGAACGTCCCCGTCCTGAAGTCCGGTGAGCAAGCCCGCAAGATCGCCCGGCTTTTCGATAGCCGGACCGGAGATTATCTTTATATTCGAGCCCATCTCATTTGCGATTATACCGGCAAGCGTGGTCTTGCCGAGTCCCGGCGGGCCGTAAAGCAGCACATGGTCGAGATTTTCTCCCCTGCTCCTCGCCGCCTCGATATATACCGACATGTTGGATTTCACGTTTTCCTGTCCGATATACTCGCTCAGCCGTTTAGGCCTGAGGGAAAACTCGATATCCGCGTCCTCCTCGGTAAGCACGGGTCCAACGATACGCTCGGCGTTTGTTTCGGAAAAATCGGTTTTCTCTATCATTTATGCGTTATTCCTCCAAAGATTGCATGTTTACACGGATATCTCCCGCTCAGAATTTCGACAGATTTTTAAGTCCGGCCTTGATAAGCTCGGAGGACGGGGTATCCTGCGGCATGCCCGATATCGCCTTTGCCGCCTCGGAGCTGCTGTAGCCCAGCGTCTGCAATGCCGTTATCGCCTCCGCGAAATTGTTGGAAACAGCGCCGACTCCGATATCCTGCGCCGCTATATCCTGAGCCTGCCTTTGTATCTTATCTTTCAGCTTAAGTACGATAAGGTCGGCGGTCTTTTTGCCTATACCCGGCGCGCGGGTCAGCGCCTTGCTGTCCTCCGACGCTATACACAGCGCAAACTGCTGCGGGTCCATCTGGGAAAGTATCGAAAGCGCGCCCTTTGCTCCCACTCCCGAAACGGAGGTGAGCAGCTTAAAGCATTCCAGCTCGCCCGTATCCGCAAAACCGAACAGATCCGCCGCGTCCTCGCTTATTTTAAGCACGGTGTACAGCTTTACCTCGCTGCCGATCTTCAGCTTGGACAACGTGTATGAGGTGGTACGGCAGGCATATCCCACGCCGCCGCATTCCACCACGGCAAGATTTTGCTCCACATCGGTCAGAACGCCGCTAACACTGTATATCATATTCTTCTTCCTCCAAAATTACTCAGCAGCGAACCGCTTACATGTGCGTGGCATATCGCCAGCGCCAGCGCGTCCGCGGTGTCGTCCGGCTTAGGCACGCTTTCCAGCGAAAGTATCCGCTTGGTCATGTCCTGAACCTGTTTTTTTACCGCTCTGCCGTAGCCTACCACCGCCTGCTTTACCTGAAGCGGGGTGTATTCGTTTATCACGATATCCCGCTGAGCCGTCGCCATAACGATTATACCTCTCGCCTGCGCGACGTCTATCGCGGTCTTCTGATTGGTATTGAAATACAGCCGCTCCATCGACAGCGCGTCGGGCTTGTATTTATCCAGTATATAGCAATAATCGATGTATATCTCGCACAGCCGCTTTTCAAAGGGGGTGTCCTTTTTTGTAGTTATCGCACCGTATTCCACCACGGAAAAGCGTCCGCCGTTATAATCAAGCAGTCCGTACCCCACTATCGCATAGCCCGGATCTATCCCAATAATACGCATATAAAAGCACCTGTTTCCCCGTTAAAGACCCGACCGGAGCTCCGACCAAGCCGTAATTGTCCATATTAAGTTATTATATCACATTAACACGACGTTGTCAATCTCACGGGATAAAAACCGCCGTCGGAAAAACCGGCGGCGGATAGTATTATTTTATTACCTTTCCGTGAGTTTTGGTGACGGATCTTACCGCCTCTTCCGAACCTCCGCGGTCAACGAATACCGTTTCGGATTCCTCCGGCTCTTCCGGCAGCTCAGGATTGCGCTCTCCGCGTTCTTCATAATACGGGTTTACAATGTATTTCTGCACCACGGGATAGCAGATAAACACCGTAGCAAAGCACATCCACGATAACGGCAGGAATATCATTACCGTAGCGGAAAACGGCAGAAACAATATCAGCACCGTGATAAATACCAGATTTATAAGCAAAGCGATGACGTTGCGTTTTACTCCTAAGAACACCAGAAACAGCGCGTTTTTAAGTATGGCTTTCATTTTAAGGTTCAGCGCGACTATCTCGACATAGATATAAAAGTGCATCATAAAGAATATCGTGCCTACTCCGAAGAAAAATCCCATCATCATAAGTCTTTCTCCGGACGCCGCCGGATCGGTGAAAAACGCGCTGCACACTATCCAAAGCGAAACTATGCAGATAACGTCCACTATTCCCACGAAAAACGACTGCTTGAAATTTTTCTTGAAAGCGGTGAAAAATTCATCAAAGACGAAGCACGGCTGCTCCAGCATGAATTTTCGCATAACGTGCGTCATAGCGGCGACCGCAGGGCCGAACGTCACTATAGGGATACAGAAAAGCACGAATATCATGTTTATCTCGATGAGCTTCCAGAATTTTCTTGCGAATATCTCGAAAAATTTGAAAAACGGTTTTTTCTCCGGGCCGTGTTTTGCAACGCCTTTGCCCGCACTGTTATAATCGAACAGCTTAAAAGCCAAGCTAACAACTCCTTACAAATGATACTGCCGTCCCCGGCGGCGAATTTCAATAAATAATATATTACCGTTTTTTTAACGGCATATTAATTTTACCACATTGTCGCCTACTTTGCAAGCGGACAGGCAAATTTTTTCGATTTTGCCGCAATTATGCTTCCTTTACGCCCTGCTCAGACAGTCCCATAGCCTCAAAATACGATACGGCGGTAAGCGAGGAGGAAAATTTTTCGAGCGTCATTCCGTCGGGAAGTCCGCTTTTATCCGCATAAACCGTCACCGTATCGGCATGGATATCGAACCAGTTATCCGAAAAGACGCAGTCGAATCCGTCGGTATCCAGCCGCACGCCCTTTGCGTAAGCTAAGGCGCTGACCGATACCGCAAAGCGTTCACCCTCGTCGGCAACGCTTATACTGAGCTGCGGGTCAAGAAAGCTGAACGCCTTGGGCTGAACCGCATGGTATATGCCGGAGCTTATAACGTTTTTATTTTCGGTAACGGAAAACTCAAGATACGCGCGGTTTTTGTTCTCTTCGGTAAGGCGCGTAGTCTGCTCGTCAAACGCTATAATATCCTTTGCCGAAAGCGGTTTTATTGATGTCAGCACAGAGCCGGACGCTATTATCTCGCCGGTATTAAGGCGGGTATTCCATATAATTTCACCGACGAACGGCTGCTGCCTTTCGGAAGAAACATTCAGCACGATATCATTGCCGGATCTTTCGGCAGAGATGAGCACCGGCGAAAAGAATTTTGCCGCATGGTAATGCAGCGCTTTCAGTCTGCCGTAATAATCGACGGATGACCAGGATATCACCGGATTAGAGTCGTTGACCTGCCAATAAAGGCAGCCCATACATATACCCCGCGAGCGGCGCATGTGTTCGGCGTTTATCCTTACCGCGTCCGCCTGCACTATCTGCGACGCGTACACCAGCGCGGAAAAGCTGTAGGGATAATGCACCATCTGAGCGAGGTAGTACATTATCTTTTCGGTGCCGCCCTCGCATTTCTGGTGCGCCTCCATTACCGGACAGCAAAGATTGAGGTCCTGCTTTTTTGCAAAGGTGTTTATTGTTTTCATATCCGGCAGCGACTCGAATCCGAACTCCGAACAAAAGCGGTAATGATAGTTATAATAATCCGTAAACGGCTTTAGTCCGTGCCACACCGACCAGTAATGCCAGTCGCCGCGTGTTTCGTCGCCGGTATTGTCAAATCCCCCTCCGGAGGACGGCGAGGACGGCCAGTAAAAGGTGACGGGATCGTACTTTTCCAGCTCTTCGGGAAGTACCTGCTCAAACAGCACAAGATAATCCTCGCGGTACTTCTGTTGGTCTTTTGGCAGACCCCAGCCCGGCCACATCGATTCTATTTCGTTGTTGCCGCACCACATGGCAAGGCTCGGATGATTGCGCAGCCGCTTTATATTATCCCTCACCTCGGCTCTGACAGTATTTATAAACTCAGCGTCCGCCCTATATACCGAGCAGGCGAACATAAAGTCCTGCCACACCAGCAGTCCCAGCCTGTCGCATTCATCGTAAAACCGATCGTCCGGGTAATAGCCGCCGCCCCACACTCTTATCATGTTGTAATTTGCCTTGCAGCAATTCTCAAGCAGGCGGGCAGTCCTTTCCTTGTTGCAGCGGGAAATTATCTGATCCTCCGGGATATAATTCGCGCCCATGGCGAACAGCTTTACGCCGTTTACCATAAAAGCAAATTCCTCGCCGACGCCGTTTTCACAGTCGTCGCGGCTTACCGTCACGGTGCGCAGACCTATTTTCGTCTTATATTCGTCCGCGGTTTCGCCGTTATGATAAAGCGTTACGGTAAGCTCGTACAGAGGCTGTTCTCCGTAGCCGCGGGGATACCACAGCTCAGCCTCGTCCACTGTCAAAGAAAGAGCGCAGCTTTCGCCGTTTACGTCGGATTTAGCGGTGAACGTCCTGCCGTCGGTAGAAATAAGCTCTGCAGCCAATTGAAGCCCATTTGCAATGTAAGCAAGCCCGGCTTGTACTTCCAGCGTTACGACCCCGTCCGCCGCGTGTTCATGCTCCTGAGAGATATAGACCCCGTCGATAAGCCCTCCGTTTACGCCGATAAGCTCGACGCCGCGCCAAATCCCCGCGTCCGGCAGAATCGGGCCCCAATCCCAGCCGAACATATAATGCGCTTTTCTGATATGCGGATAGCCCGGCATGGTGGAGGCTACTCCCCACAGCGGCTCGGATAATTGTTTTTCCTTTATGTATTTTATAGGAGAAAAAATATTTACCGTCAGCAAATTCCCCTCCGGCTTTACTATATCGCTGATATCGAAAACATACTCGCGGTGCATATTGTCGGTCTTTCCGAGTTCAACACCGTTAAGCGTCACCTGTGACAAGGTATCTATCCCGTAGAATTTCAGCAGCTTATGTTCACAGTCCGTTATCTCCTTTGCGTCAAAGCTGCGGAAAAATAAGCAGTCGGTGTCGCTGATATAAGTGCTTTTATATTCGTTGTCGCGATAATACGGGTCGTCGATAAGCCCCTTACTTATAAGCGTCCCGTAAAGCGAGCCGGGTATCTGCGCTTTGGTATCGTATTTCCCGTCGGAAGTTACTAACCGCCATTCGCCGTTTAATGAAATTTTCATATTTATTGCCGCTTGCGAAGCAAGCATTCTCCTTTCGAGCTTTATTCAGCAAAGTGTAAAACTCACATTCCGAAAAAGTACTTTATCACAATTATATATTCTTTTGAGATAAAAATCAAGGCAAATAGCAAAGAAAAAAGGCTGACATTTTTTCGCCAGCCTTTATTATATAACTTTTGTTTACCTAGCGGTCGCTATAAACGGTGAAATTGCCGACGCTACCGCAGAAGCAGGCATTGTTTGCAGCCAGATCCTGCCCGGGCCGGTAACTCTGGTGTTGAAGAAGCCTTCGCCGCCGAACAGCTTATTGCCGATACCCTTAACGGATTCTATCGAGATCTGAACGGTAGAATCCATAGCGGCAAGATGTCCGGTATCCAGCAGCATGGACTGACCTGCCTGAAGGTCGTATGTAATTACCGCGCCGTCTATTTCAAGGAAAACCATGCCCTGACCGTCAAAGCGCTGCATGATAAAGCCCTCGCCGCCGAAGAAGCCCGCGCCCATTTTGCGCTGGAAGTGTATGCTCATCTGAACGGTAGCCTCAGACGCCATGAAAGCGGATTTCTGTGCAACGATGGATTTTCCGTTGCCTATCTCCATAGCGAGTATCTCACCCGGGAAGCTGGAAGCGAACGCTATCTGTCCGGGGCCTCCCTGCGCCGTGTAGACGTTCTGGAACATCGACTCGCCGGAAAACATTCTCGACATTGCTTTTCCCACGCTGCCGCCGGCGTTGGTGGACATGACCATATTCGGCGTCATCCAGCTCATACCGCCTTTGTCGGTTATCATCGATTCTCCGTCCGCTACGTTGCAAATTACCACCGGAAGCGGAGTACCCTTAATTTCGTACTGCATAATTCCTCCTAAAATAAAAACAAATTTTTCACCGTCAAGCGCCGTGAATTTCACATTAATATTTTAACTTATCTTATAGCTTTTGTCAAGTTTTTTATGCACATTTCATAAAAAATTTTCATTTTCAAATTTACTCTTGCAAATTATAACGAAACATGGTAATATTAACTTAGTTAAGTAAACATTTTCGGGGAAGGAATTTGTATGAAGATAAAGATCACTGCCGACAGCACCTGCGATCTGTCGCCGGAGCTTACCGAAAAATACGGGATAGATATACTCCCGCTGTATATCGTAAAGGACGGAAAGTCTTATAAGGACATGAGCGAAATTGTGCCGCAGGACATTTTCGACCATGTGAGCGCGGGCGGAGAGATAACCTCCACCGCCGCGATAAACACCGAAGATTATATCAATTATTTCAAGCCGCTCAGCGAGGAATACGACGCCGTTATCCATATAAATATCAGCGCGGATTTTTCAAGCTGCTATCAGAACGCCTGCATAGCCGCTAACGAATTTGAAAACGTCTACGTTATCGACAGCCGCAACCTTTCCACCGGCAGCGGGCTGCTCGTGCTGGAGGCGGCGGAGATGGCGCAAAACGGCGAAAGCGCGGAGAAGATAGTGCATGTGCTGACAAATCTTGCGCTTAAAGTAGAAGCGAGCTTTGTGATAGACAAGCTGGATTATCTCAGAAAGGGCGGCCGCTGCTCGGCGCTTGCGGCATTGGGGGCAAATTTGCTTTCGCTGCGCCCCTGTATAGAGGTAGTCGACGGCAAGATGAAGGTCGGCAAAAAGTACCGCGGACATTTTGAAAAATGTATACAGCAATATGTGAAAGAGCGTCTGGACGGAAGATTCGACATATCCCAAAAGCGGATATTCATTACTCATACTCCCTGCCCCGACGGGCTTGCCGACGCGGTGAGAGCCGAAATTGCAAAGTATATGAAGTTTGACGAGGTGCTGGAGACCTTCGCGGGCTGCACGGTGTCAAGTCATTGCGGACCGAATACGCTCGGGATATTGTTTATAAGAAAATAACACCGCTTTCAATGACGGCGAGGTATTAAGATGGAAAAAGCGAAAAGACAAAAGGATCACGCGCTGACAGCCGCGATACTTTTCTCCGGGTGTACGCTCTGCGTTCTTTACATGAGTTTTGAAACTCTTATGACAACGACGGTCGGGTCGGATTATACGAATTTATTAAGTTCCGTTTTACTCCTTATTGCTTCGACCGTTATCACCGTGGCTTTATTTTTCAAAAGCAAAAAATGGTGTATTGTGGGAGCGGCGCTCGAGATCGCGTATTACATTTGGGGAAGTATATATACACATTCCTTTACTAACATGTTCCTGTTAGTCACTTATGCCGTCTTGATTTTCTTCTTTGCGCAAAGTTTAAGAAAGCGTGAGCATATCATAAAAATGATATGGTTTATACCGAGCTTATTGATGCTTCTTTATCTACTGCTATATACGACAGAATTTATAGGAGAATGTATGTGTTACGCAGAGTTTCAAGCGATTTATGAAGCGCACGGCGTTTATTTTAACTATTTCCGCATTATCGCACAATTCGCAAGCTGTATATTCGAGACCGCCGCGCTGTTTTTCATAGGAATTTGGCTTAAAGCAAGCACTCCCGCTCCGGTAAAAAAGAATATACCGCTTACCGGCGGCGCGGATAAGCTGAGAGAATATAAGAGGCTGCTGGATTCCGGCATGATAAGTAAAGAGGAATTTGAGGAGAAAAAGCAACAGATCCTTAACTGAAAAAAATGAATAATCGCTCCTTTACGCAGCAAAATAGTAAAAACGGAAAGGAGCGATTCTTATGCAGCTTGAAGGTTCACGCACATTGGAAAATCTCAGAGCCGCCTTTCAGAGTGAGGCGGAGGCGGTGAGCAAATACAGCGTCTACGCGGAAAAGGCTCAGCAGGAGGGCTATAACGAAATATCGGAGGTGTTTTCAAACACCGCAAGAAACGAGCATGCCCACGCGCAGCTTTTCCTCAGTTTGGTAAACGGCGGTATTCCCGCTACGGAAAAGGCTTTGGAAAACGCCGCGGGCGGAGAGAATTACCGCTGGTCGCAGCAGTACGCGGACTTTGCTAAAACCGCGAGAGAAGAGGGGTTTGACAACATCGCCGCGCTGTTCGACATGGTGGCGGGCGTTGAGAAAGAGCATGAAAAGCGTTACAATATGCTGCGCGAGCGGCTGCTGTCCGGCAAGATGTTTACCGAGGAGGGCGAATGCGTCTGGCTGTGCCGCAACTGCGGTTATCTCCACGTGGGAACTCAGCCGCCTAAACAATGCCCCATCTGCCGTATGCCGCAAGCGTATTTTCAAAGAAAATCAGACAGTATTACCACCTAAAACAAACAACCGCGTTGCTGTAAACGCGGTCGTTTTAATGTATTCTTAATTACTGGTCGAGAGTCTGAGGAGTTTCCGACGGGGTTTTTTCTCCTAAGAATTTCGGAAGATCCATGCCCGCCTGATCAAACATTTCGCTCATCGGGGGAATGGATTTAAGCATTCCGCTCAGAAAATCCGCGGTGGCCGTCTTGCCGTCCTTGCCGGAGCCGCCGTCCCATACGGTGACCTTATCTATCTTGATGTTCTTGATAGCGTCTACCTGTATCTTCATCAGCTCTTCCATGTTGTTGGCTATGATAAGACGGATAGCCTTATCTGCGTCGCCGCCCGCCGCTACAACAAGCTCGCGCATACCTGCCGCCTGTTTTGAAAGTATCTCCTGAGTACCCTTTGCCTGAGCCTCCATCTTAGCGAACAGCGCGTCCGCCTCACCTTTTGCGGTACGACGTGCTACCTCCGCCTGAGCCTCCGCCTCTATCTCCGCCTGCTCCTTGGCAATCTTTGCCTTTACGATGATGTCCGCCTGCTGGGTAGCGGTCTCAAGAGCCGCACGGGTCTGCTCTGCCTGCTGCTGAGCGACGTAGGCTTCTTCCTTAGCCTTAGCCGCCTGGACTGCTTCTGCCGCGGTAGCTATACGCATAGCCTCCGCCTCGCGCTCACGCCTTAACGCCTCGGACTGTGCTATCTCTATCTTGGATTCGTTTTCGCCCTTGATAGCGGTAGCGTTTGCGGCTGCTACCTGGATACGCTGATCTCTGCGGGCGTTTGCCTGACCTATCTCACCGTCGCGGTCTTTTTCCGCAACGGATTTTTTAGCGTCGTTGATAGCCTTTGCTGCCGCTTCTTTACCGAGCGCCTCGATATATCCCGACTCGTCGTTTATATCGGTGAGGTTTACGTTGATAAGCCGCAGACCTATCTTTTTAAGCTCTATCTCCACGTTATTGGATACGGCTACTAAGAACTTATCGCGGTCGGCGTTTATCTCCTCTATCTCCATAGTGGCGATGACCAGACGCAGCTGACCTAAAATTATATCCTTTGCCAGCTCCTGTATCTCGTCCATTTTAAGGCCGAGCAAACGCTCTGCGGCGTTTTGCATGATGGTAGGCTCGGTAGAGATACCTACCGTAAATCTTGACGGTACGTCAACACGGATATTCTGCTTGGAAAGCGCGTTTTTAAGGTCTACATTCAGCGATATCGGCGTTAAGTCCATAAACTGGTAGGACTGAAGTATCGGCAGTATGAACGCCGCGCCGCCGTGAATGCACTTCGCGCTGCGCGCCTGACCGTTGCGGTCGCTGCCCACCTTACCGTAGATAACCAGTATCTTATCGGACGGGCATTTCCGGTAGCGGGAAAGTATCCCCATTATCAAAGCGAACAGTATCACCACGATAACACATATCGCTATTAAAATCTCCGGCTGCATATTATTTCCTCCTTATGTATCTTTTTCGACCACCAGCACATCGCCGCGTATATCTGTCACGCGAACCGGCGTACCGGTGGGAATAGACGTTTCTTCATCGGTCACCGCCGACATTTCTATATAACGCTCTCCGGCGGTCACAATTACCTTGCCCTGTCCGTTTCCTGCGGCGGGAACGGGGATATACACGTTTCCTTTTTCGCCGAGGAGCTTTTTGATATCAATGTTTCCACTTTGAGCGAGGCGGGCGGTAAGCTGTATCACCTTCGCTACTCCGAGCATGGCGAGAAAGCCCAGCACCAGCCCGATGATAACAGCAAGCGCAACATGCAGTCCGAGCGACATACATACTATACCGCTCCAGCTGAACACGCAGAGAAACGCCATTATCCCCTGTACGGTAAATATCTGCATAGTACCGAAATCCGCCGGGTTGCTGCCGTCGGCGATATCAGTACCGACGTCGCTTACGTCGGAAACATCCGGAGCGTCGGGAATATCAACGCCGCCGTCCAAACCGGAGGTGTCGCTGAAATTCACTCCTTCTCCCCCGCTGCCCATGCCTATCATTACCATTATTGCCTGAATAATGATTATCAGCGTGGAGGGTATGGCTATACAATAAAAGATCTGCTGTGCAAGCTCCAGCGAGCCCCACCATTCAGCCATAAAATTTCCCCCTTGTAAAGAAATTACAAACCACAAAAACCGTTTTACCGTCTTAACTCTTATCGGATGATTTTGGACTTACCGACTGTCCGGGAGTCGGCTGCGAATCGTTATAATATCCCAGTGTCAGCAGCACCAGAAAGCTCTTGTCCGACAGTACCCATTCTTCGTCGGTGTAGCGGAAATCTATCGCAAGCTCAAACGGCTTTGACTTAAGGCTCATATCCCCGACGACGGAATCTATATATTTCATCTGCGCGTCAAAATCGGTTTTGAGCCCGTTATTGATGTCTGAGTCGGTCATCTCGTTGAATTTTTCCATATCCATAGAGGTAAACGTTCCGGTAACGACCGCGGTGCGCCCCTCGTAATCCAACGTCTCATTCAGCTGTGTGTAGGTCACATAGCTGTCGAACAGTTTATACATTATATCGGAATAGCTCTGCGTCCATTCCATATCGTAATCCGTGCCGGTATCGTCAAAATAAAGCTGCATGCTGTACGGTGAAAAGCTGCGGCAGTAATACGCCAGCTCGTCGTATTCCTTATCCTTGGCAAGCGTGAAGATCTTCTCTACTATCTGACGCGGCGAAAGAGAGACCTCTTCGGTCTCTTTCTCTTTCTTGCACGCGGAAAGCGAAGAAATACATATCACGGCCGCCAATAAAAGTACGCCGGCTCTAAACCATATCGCTCTCCGAAAACCTGTCATGCCTATTTCCTTTCAATTGTGTAATTTTTATTTACCTTAATTATATCACTTTCACCGTAAATGTCAATATTTTTTGACGCAAAACCTAAAAATCGTCACTATATACATTATATTTTACTGTTTTTTGTGCAGAAAAGAGAAAAAACGCTCCGAACGTTATTTCACTTGATTTTTTCGGCGTTTTCTGATAGAATTAAGTTATTAGTAAATAATATTTACCTGCGGTAAAACATTCGTCGGTTAGAGAAAGGAGCGGTCATGAACGCACAGCAGCTCGGAAAGCGAATAAAAGAAGTACGCATTCAGCGCAAGATGACACAGTCTGAGCTGGTCGGCGACTTCATAACCAGAAACATGCTCAGCCGGATAGAAAGCGGGAACGCTTACCCGTCGGTGAAAACGCTCGAATATCTGGCGCAGCGGCTGGATATACCGTTCGGTCAGCTGATGGACGAGGATATAGACGAAGCGCAGCCTGACGAGGTGCATCTGCTTTCTTTAGCAAAGCGGGCGTTTCTTGAGGAAAAATACGCCGAGTGTATGAAAGCTGCCGAAAAGCTGGATAACAGCGTATTTTCCGACGAGGCGGCGGCGCTTATGGCAAGATGCAGCATAGCCGAGGCGAAGCGTCTGGAAAAGCAGGGCGACCGTCTTGCCGCAGCGGATAAAGCGGAAAACGCGCTGAAATACGCTGACACCGGAATTTACGCTTCCCGCGAGATAAAAACGGAGGCGGTGCTGCTGCTCGACCGAGCCGCCGAAAACGAAAGTAAAAAATAACAATAATTTATCGGTAAGTACGCCCCATTGCATACTTACCGATTTTCATTGTCTTATATATATTCCCTGCTCTTCGAGGTAATCCTCAAGCTCCTGTTTCATATCCCAGATCTTTTCTTCTTTTTTGGCCGCGTCGCGGTTTTGCTCGTCAACCGTCTGTTCTTCGGTTCTTTTTTTGTCTTCCGACATAGTTACCTCACTCTCCCGTGAAAATGTTATGTGCCCGACAGACCGGATATCATCTGATCAAGCCTGTCGTAATAAAGCGTCATCAGCGCGTTTGCACAGCCGGAAAAATACAGATTCCGGTTGTTTATCTGTGCAAGCTCGGTGCGGTAGTTATAAATATATCTGCCCACCCATCGGGTATCCTGCGGCGGGAAAAATTTTAAGCCTTTTGAAAGGCGCAGATTTTCCTCAAAGGTCTCACGCACCGCGCCGCCTACGTTATCCGCGCCGTTTGCTATTACCTGATCGTAAAGCCGGCGAAGTTGTTTTGCGTCGGCAGAGCCCGTCTGCTTTATGATAAACGGTATACGGACCGCAAAGGAGTACCCTATCAGCTTTGCCAGCTCGTTGAGATTATCTGCGGCAAATATCCCCTCGGTCAGTATATCCGGCTTTATGCCCAGCGCGTTTACCTGCGAGCAAGAGGTTATATCCTCCAAAGCGGCAGAAAAAATATCGCGGATATTTATTTTGTAGTAATCATCGCAAGCGGCGTATACATATTTCAATGCTTCGGCGGCCGCCTTGGCGGTATCGTTTATTATCCCGGCGATCCTCTCTGTCGCCGCAGCGTCAAACCCCATATCTAAGCTCCTGCAATCAGTGATTTATATTGTGAGAACGCTCTATAATGCGTTCAAAGTCGGTATACGGCATAGGCTTTGCGAAGAAGAAGCCCTGCGCCATATCGCAGCCGAGCGAGCGCAGCAGCTGAGCCTGCTCGTCCGTTTCAATGCCCTCGCATATAGTTTCCATGCCGAGCGTGCGCGCCATTTTGATAACGTGGCCTATAATGTCGTTAGCGCGCTTATTATTCGTTTCGGTAAGGAACACCCTGTCTATTTTGAGCACGTCGACCGGTAAGTCTTTGAGCATATTCAGCGACGAATAGCCCGAACCGAAATCGTCGATAGAAATATGGAATCCTCGGTTCTTAAGGTCGTGTACCACATCTATCAGCACGTCCATAGAGTCGTATGCCGCGCTTTCGGTTATCTCTATCTCTATCATAGACGGAGCGACGCCGTGAGTTTTGCATATCTCCTCCAGCTTATCCACAAAGCCGGGGTCGCGCAAATGTACTCTTGACATGTTTACCGAGATAAGTATGCTCGGTATGCCCTCGCTCTCCCATTTTTTTAGGCAGCGGCATACCTGATCGAGAATGTAATAGTCAAGCTTGATTATAAATCTGTTCTTTTCAAACAGCGGGATAAACTTTCCGGGCGATACTACGCTGCCCTTGCGTATCCAGCGCACCAACGCCTCCGCGCCGGTCAGCACCGGAGGACCGCTGAGCGAGAATTTCGGCTGAAGATACAGTGAAAACTCGTGGGTATCCAGAGCGTTCTGCATTTCATTTTCTATAGCCTTTTCCTCACGCATGCTTTCCAGCATAGCGTCGGTAAAGTAAGCGACACTGCTTTCCTCCCGATATTTCACGGTGCGTCTTGCGATATCCGCGCAGTCTGTCATACGCCTGAGCGATACGTTCTTATCCACTATCCTGTAAACGCCGAAGGACAATACCGGAACATAATCCGAAAATTCATAGCTTATCGCCGATATTATCTTTCTTATCCTGTCGTTTATATCCGCATCGTCCTTATAAGACAACAGGATAACGAAGTTGTCGGAATTTATTCTGGCAAAGGTCTCCCAGTCCAGAAGATTGCGCTGCACCGTTTCCGCGACCAGCCTTAGCATACGGTTGCCCTCTTCATGACCGAACATATCGTTTATCGCCTTGAATTTATCTATATCGAAGCTTACAAGGCAATAACGCCGGTAATCATGCTGGAGCAGTTCTTTTATATCCTCTTCAAACTTGTTGTATGTACTAAAGCCGGTTATTGAATCCTCATAAGCTACCTTGCTCATAAGCTCGTTTGCGTTTCCCAGCGAGCGCAGGCTGGTGTGCATGATAAGGAAATACGCCAGCGCCATGATTATAAGAACGCCGAGGAATACCAGATACATGACAAGGTTGCTCTCCATGTATCTGAACAGGTCGTTGAATACCGTTGACTCATCGAAAACCACCACATAGTGCAGATCGGGATCGGTGGCGAGGTCGGTATAATACACGATATATTGTTTTCCGTCTACCGTCATCTTTACAGAGCCGGCAGAATCCTTTTTAGTAAAATCATCTACAACTCTTTGGCGTTCGTTTTCGCCCGCCGCGCTTATAAGAGCGCTGTCAAAAAAGCTCTCCTCCTCGTTCGGGATAACGGCGTCCGGCAGCAGCTTAGTGCCGCTTATGATAATATCGCCGTCGGTGTTTACGATATAGCCGTTTGCGTTGTTTTCAACTCCGCGTACCGCAAGGTTTATCTCGTTGGAATAATCGTTCACGCTGCGAAGTCCCGCCACAACGCCGACTATTTTAGAGTCATTGTATATCGGCGCGGAAATGACGTTTGCCATGCTGTTGTCGGGATTGCTGAAAATAGGCTTGGAAATATAAGCCTCGCCCTGCAAAGCGGTCTTGAAATAGACTCTGCTGGCTACGTTTATATCCTCGTTTCTGTAAGAAATAACTTCGCCGTCCGGTTTTATAAGTATAAAGTTCAGATAGCCGTTTATTTGGGTTATCCTTTCGAGCGTGGAGTCTATTATTTTTTCGTCGAGATTTTCGTAATCCGAAAGCGACGAGGAAAGATTCTGTACAAGCTTCATATCGTTTTCCAAAAGAGTGTTTACATAATCCGTCTTGCGGTTGGTTATCTCCTCGACGTATTCGTCCGTTACGGAATTGAGCTGACCGTAAACATACAGCATGAACGTGGTCGCTATAGTCGCAAAAGCCACTATCGAAACTATTATCGCAACAGTCAGCAAAACCGACTTGGTCATGTTTTTCTTAAGACCTTTGTTCACGCCGTGTCAGCTCCTTTCTTGGATGATTAGGCATGCAGGAACCGAACCCAAGTCGGTTTTTACGGGCATCTTTCCGCCAATACTGCGTCGACCTCGCTCGACATACGCAAGTATGCCTTCGTTCGGTCTCCTTGTCTTGACGAAAATCTGCTCCGTAAAAACTGCTGTGCACCTCACGGCGAAAAATTTTGGAGATAGTTTTGTTCCTTGCGACGCAGGCAGGCTGGCGCCTGTCAAGGAGCAAGGGGCAAAAATAGCCCAAAAGAATCGGCGTGAGGCGGCTCGGGTTCAATTCCCGCATGCCTACGGGAAAATATTGCGTTTTTATGTAAACGATACCATCCGAAAAATCACAAAAACGCACCTTTGACCCCATTGTATAAAAGTATAACATTTATTGCAAAGATTTGCAATAGTTTTTTTAAGTTTTGATATAAAAATTTTCTCCCGCAGCCTTAAAGCCGAAGGAGAAAATTTGAAAGCGAAAGCAATTTATTTAAGCCTTTTATTCATCATTAGCTGCGGCTGCACCGGCACAAAGCCGAGTCTGCCGTACCAGTCGATAAGCTCGACGTAAAGCAATTCTATCCTGTAACAGCCGTTTGAAAAAAGCCGCGCCGCGCCCTCGGCCACCATCGAAAGCCCTATCCCCTGCCGCCTGGCTTTCGGGATAACGCCGACGCAGCCGATATATCCCGCTTGCTCGTTACCGCAGAAGGTGCTGCCCTTGCCCAGCATTTCAAAGCCCACCAACTCGCCGTTATACTCGGCAATAAGGACGTCCCCGTGTTCATGCTCAAACAGCGGGAGCCATTCCGGTTCGGCAGCCTTTACCGCGTCCAAAAGCTTCGGCAGGTCGCTTTCCTTTGCCAAACGGAACACCGTTCCCAGCGGCGCAGGATGTATCTTTTCCGGCGTGAAATCGTTCTTCTCCAGCACCATGTTATAGCTTGTCCAATCGCTGACGTAGCCGTGTTTTTCAAAAAATCCGCCGCTGATTTCAGGCACACCCTGAAGCAGAAAATTATCCCCGTTTCCGAGCGTGACGGTATCCATGCCGTTTTTGCGAATATATTCCTCTGCCTGATGCAGTAAACATGTTCCTATCCCTTGGTTTTGATGAACGCTATCCACGCACAGCAGTGTTATGCTGCCTTTGTTTACCGCGCAAAAACCCTTTAACGATCCTCTTGTGCCGCTGTAGAAAAAATGTGCAGATTTAAGGCAGCCGCAAAAGGTATCCATATCCGTTGGATAATCCGGCATAACGCGGCGGAAAAGCTCGTAACATTCCCTCATTTGCTTGCTCCTACAAATTCGATAAGCTGAGGCAATACGCGTTCCGCAGCGTCCTTGCCGAGCTTATACACGCGTTTAAGCTCAGCGGGGTCATGCTCTGCCGAGCCTATATTAAGCGGTCCGTCGGGGCGTATCACGAAAATATCGCCCTCGCGCTCCCGCTCGCGTATGTATTCCAAAGTGCGGTTATAGCGAAGATGGCGATCCGCCACCGCTTTTATAAAATTCGGGTACTTTCGCATGGTAAGCTTAAGCACGGGCAAAAACTTATTCTTTTCCTTGATGTAATCCGCAGGTCGGGTGAGCACCACGACGTTTCGGTCATAGCCCAGCCCCTCGAAAAATTTAAGAGGTATGCTGTCGGAGATACCGCCGTCCAGCAGCTTTTTCCCGTCAAGCTCCACTATACGCGATACCATCGGCATAGACGCGGACGCGCGCATCCATTGGAGATCCTCCCCGCTGCCGTTCGGCAAAAGGCGGTATACCGGCTCTCCGGTCTCCACGTCGGTGCAGACGACATAAAAATCCATAGGGTTCGCGCGGTACGCCTCAACGTCAAAAATATCCAGCTTTTCCGGTATCTCGTAATAACAGAACTTTTCGCCGTACAGGTCGCCGGTCTTTATCAATGAACGCAGGCTGCAATAGCGCCAGTCGCGGCAGTATGCGGTGTTGTAGCGTATCACTCTGCCCGGCTGCTTTGATTTGTAATTGCAGCCGAACGCCGCGCCGGCGGACACGCCTACCGCTCCGTCGAACACGATATCGTTTTCCATCATAACGTCCGTAACGCCCGCGGTGAACATTCCACGCATCGCTCCGCCTTCAAGCACAAGTCCTAACATTTTTTGTCCTTTCTTTCGTTTTAATAGAGTATTTTATATAAGCAGAATCTGTTCACACACCTACCGATTTTATGAACAATACTGCCAGCATTATTGGTGCGATGTATTTTATCATCGCGATATACATAGCCTTTCTGCCCATTACGCAGCCGGTTTTTTCCACCTCGTCTATAATAAGCTTCGGCTTTACCACCCAGCCTATAAGGATACAGGTGCCTATCTCCACCAGCGGCATTAAAACGTTGTTGCTGATATAATCCATAAGGTCGAGTATCTGCGCGGCAGAGCCGTTCGGCAGCGGCAGCTCGAAATATAAAAGATTATAACCTAAGCATACAAGCACCGCTCCCGCAAGAGCTATCAATGTTTCTATAGCTACCGCTTTTCTGCGGGATATATGAAATTCGTCCATAAGGCTGGAAACTACGGCCTCCATTATGGAGATAGCACTGGTAAGCGCGGCGAAAAGTATCATCACGAAAAACAATATGCCTACTATATGCCCCACATCTCCCATAGAAGAAAACACCTTCGGCATGGTTACGAACATCAGTCCCGGTCCGGAAGCCGCCATGCCCTCGGTCCCCGCAAAGGTGTAAACCGCCGGTATTATCATAACTCCGGCAAGGAACGCGACTAAGGTATCGAATATCTCAATGCGGTTGATGGAGGTCTTTAGGTTGGCGTTATCGTTCACATACGAGCCGTAGGCTATCATTATCCCCATAGCAACGCTGAGGCTGAAAAACAGCTGCCCCATAGCGTCCAGCAAGGTCGTGAAAAAGCTTCCCACCGTAAGACCGTCAAAATTTGGGATAATATATATGCTAAGCCCCTCAAGCCCCGTGCGTGTTGCGCCGCTTTCGTCGGTATGAGTTATCGTAAGCGAAAATATCGCTATCACTACCACCATTATCAGCAGCAAAGGCATAAGTATTTTAGAGGTAGTCTCTATGCCTTTGTTCACACCTCTGTAAACTACGAACGCTACGGCAAGCAAAAATATCACCGTCATGATCATCGGCTCTCCGGTACCGGAGATAAACCCGTTAAAAAAGCCGTCCTGCGCCGCCTGTTCTCCTCCCCAGGTAAGATAAACCAGAGAATATTTAACTACCCAGCCGCCTATCACGCAGTAATACGGCAGTATTATGACCGGCACTATGCAGGCTACTATACCCAAGCCTTTCCACTTCGGGTGCAGTTTTCCGTAAGCTGTGAGCGGGCTTTGCTTGGTGCGCCTGCCTATCGCTATTTCCGTTATCAGCAGAGTATATCCGAAAGTCAGCGCCAGTATGATATATATTACCAGAAACAACCCGCCGCCGTCCTTTGCGGCAAGGTAAGGAAACCTCCAGATATTGCCCAGTCCGACCGCGCTGCTCGCCGCCGCCAAAACAAAGCCCAGCGAGCCGGTAAAAGAGTTGCGTTTTGATGTTTTGTCCATATTTCCTCCGACATATCAGCCTGTTGATTATTTCCCCGTGCTGATAAGTTCCACCCTGCCATCCTCTGTGTGATACAGCGCGCCTCGTACCTCAAGGCCATGTCGTTCCTCCGCCTTTATCTCAATACTGTTTTCAATTACCTCAATGCTGTGCAGCACGTTGAGCCGGCATGCTTCGCACTCGTCGGTGACGTTTCCTATCGCCTTTTTTATCTCATCGGTGATGTACTTTATATTATTCGCTGGTTCGTGATTTATCGCCGCGTCCACCGCGCCGCACCTGTCATGTCCCATTACCAGCACAAGCCGACAGCCCAAATGCTCCGCCGCGTACTCGATACTGCCGAGCTGGTGCTTATCTATCACGTTTCCCGCCACGCGGATAACGAACAACTCGCCTATACCCGCGTCGAAAATGCTCTCCGGTATCACGCGCGAATCGGAGCAGGTTATTATTATCGCATACGGCGATTGCCCTTCATCGTGCGTTTTCTTCCTTATTTCCGGGGAAATGTCCCCGCCGCAGCTTTTTGCTGTAAGATAGCGGGTATTTCCCTCCATCAGCTTTTGGAGCGCTGTTTGTGCGTCAAGTGATTTGTTCATATTTCCCTCCTGCTATGAATATATTATCGCTAAGAAGTTTTTATCTGTAGATCACAGTCGGTAATTTTCCGGCGTGGTCAAAATATCGTCTGTATTTCAGCCCGGGACAGAACCGTTCCATTCTTCATTTAATATCGCGTAGGCGGCGTAATCGCTCCAGACAGGCTCGCCGTTCTCGTCTTTTTGAAAATACGCGCTTTTAAGATAAACGCCCTCTCTTCTCATGCCCGCCCGCTCCAGTAATTTTAACGAGCGGGTGTTGCGCACATCGGCCTCGGCGATTATCCTGCGCACGCCCAAGGCAAAAGCGTTATTCATCACGCCACGTACCGCCTCTAAAGCGTAGCCGTGTCCCCAGAATTTCCGATTAAAGGAATATCCTATCTCATAAGCTCCGAAAAACTTTTTATCCTCGAAATATATCTTGCCGATAAGCTTGCCGGTCTCTTTCAGTATAACGGCGTAAAACCTCTCGTCGCCGTCTAACTTTTCAGCCTCAAGCAGAGCGTCCTCTTTAGCAAACGTATCATAAGGCTCGAAATAGCTGACCTCTTCGTCGGTGAGTATCTCCGCGAAATCCTCTGCGTCAGCTGCTCTGAAACGGCGCAGCCCCAGCCTATCTGTAGTAAATAAATATTTCCCCATAAAGCCTCCTTGCCATATTTTGAAAGCTTATTAAAATTGTACCATATTTAGTTCAAAAGGTCAATAGTTATGATTCGAGCCGGACATATAATATCCGGCTCAAGCTTTAATATTTACGGTTTATCTGATAACGTCGCCGCGGGAGGTGACCGCTTTATACCCGGCGGAGATTATCCTTTGTTCAAGGCAGCCGCGGCACTGGGCGGCCTCCTCTCCGGTGCAGAGCTTGTTTTCGTACAGCTTGTAAAGCTCTCTTACTCCCACGGGAGAAAGGTTCGGCATTACGACGTTCGCGCCGGCTTTCAGTCCTCTTTCCCTGCCCTGCGGGTGGATAGAGCCCAGCGCGGTGGTAGCGGGTATCAGTGCATACGGGAACAGCAGCCTTAATATAGCCACCAGCCTCAGCGTAAGCTCCAAGCTGCCGTTTTCCTTATCCCGAAAGGGGGTGTCCTTATGCTTAATATACGGCCCTATACCTATCATGTCCGGCGACAGCTGCTGTAAAAATCGCAGATCGCTGATAAGGTTTTCCGTGGTTTGATACGGAGATCCCACCATAAAGCCCGAGCCCACCTGATAGCCGATAGCTTTCAGATCAAACAGGCAGCGCTTGCGATCATCAAGGCTCATCTGTGAAGGGTGCAGCTTTGCGTAATGCTCCCCCGACGCGGTCTCGTGCCGCAGAAGATAACGGTCAGCACCCGCGTCAAAATACGCCTGATAGCTCTCACGCGGTTTTTCTCCTATTGATAAGGTTATCGCGCAGTCGGGGAATTTTTGCCGAATATTCGCCACAATGCCGCATATACGCTCGTCGGTGTAATACGGGTCCTCGCCTCCCTGCAAAACAAACGTGCGAAAGCCCAGTCGGTAGCCCTCCTCGCAGCAGGACAGTATTTCTTCTTCGCTCAGGCGATAGCGCTTAAGCTTGGTATTATCGCGGCGTATTCCGCAATAGTAGCAGTTATTTTTGCAATAGTTGGTAAATTCTATCAATCCGCGCAGATATACGTCGGTGCCGTAATGCTCTTTCCTTACCTTATCCGCAAGTGAGAACAGCAGATCGTCATATACATCCGTTTCGAGTATCTCTTTTAACGCCGCATCGGGAATATCCTGCTTTTGATACAGCGTATTGATATTCTGTTCTATAGGTTCCACATGATCACCCCGTTTAAGTTAATTATACTAAATTGATAGGTAATTGTCAAGGGAGGAGAGTGTTTGCGGGAATGATTGATAGTTGACAAACTAAAAGGCAGAGCCTTAGCTCCGCCTCGTAGTCTTATTTAAGAAGAGTTTACTTCTTTTTTCTGAAAAATATAACTGCCACCGCCGCGCCTGCAATTACGATAACGCCTATCGTTATTGAAATTACTATAACGATTGTGTTGGGAGAGGTTATCGGCTCATCAGCCGCAGGCTCATCGGCAGCAGGTTCATCGACCGCAGGTTCATCGGAAATAGGCTCGCTCTCGGCGGGAGCGGATGTATTTGTTTTGTAGGATACAAATATGATCTCTTCCTTAAAGCCTACCCAAAATTCGTACAAGTCTTCGTCAAGCGTGTTGACATAAGATACTTCATCTATCATATCGGAAACGCGGTTGCCGTCCTTATCGACAAGATAACCCTTGCCGTCTTTTATAACGGGAGTATACTCGCTGTTCACACTTGAAGGATCGCCGCTTGGATCGATCTCAATGCCGGCTTCAACATCTGTGTAGGTGAGATTGCCGTATTCGTCCTTTTCAAAACGAATAGTACCGGTAATGTTGTTTCCTTTGTCGTCAAAACCGCTGTAAGAAGCATAACCGTCGCCAAGATACTTAAACTCATACGCGCTGTGGATCGAAAATCTTTCCAGCGTTGTAAGCACTACTTTAGTTTCCTCTTTTTCTTCCGCAAACGCGCAGAGCGAAAATGCGCTTACCGCAGTTATTGCCGCGAGTGCCGCCGCGAATATTCTTCTCATAACTTGTCCTCCATTGCTCCGTAATGCTCTTTTCTGACCTTATCCGCATATATTTTTCCGGAATATAGAAAGGTAAAAGTAATTTTTTATATCTTTTGCTTATTTGAAATCTTTTTTTGGTGCTTTTGTACGATGCACACCGTAAACCACATAACAAGCGTATATTGCACGGTTATAAAAAGCGACGCTGTTACCGACGACATTCCGGCGGCTTTCACCAACATACCCGGTCCCCATTCGGAGGTAAGTATAAACAGATACCGCCACGGAGGAATATATATTGCAAAGATGCAAAATAACGAAACGACGGTTACAGGTATACATTTTGCCGTTATATTAAACTTTTTTGCCAAAACGGCAGCCGGGACAACAATTACGGCAAACTGAACAACAAAATCTATTATAAAACACAGTAGCGCGCCCAAGGGATTATAGCCGTTTCTTCCGATAGCGACAAGAAGAGCGGGCGCTATGAAGATTACATATAAAACCGTTATAACGTATATTGTAACGGACGCAGCAATTGCAGCGATATACGGTTTTATTTTGTCAAAGCTCATTTTTTACCTCCTTGACAAAATATACACGAGAGTCAGAAGTATGATCTGCTCCTCAAAAAATGTTGATAGAATACAAATTTTCACAAAACAATATTTTATCCGCCTATTTGAATACCTGTTTCAACTCTTGTAATTATCCCGTCGCTGTCATAGTACATATAGTAATAATAATCGTTTGTGTCAAAATTATAAAGATAATAAGCAGCTATTCTCCCGGTGTCGATATCATATTTTCCGTATCTTGCTTCAACAGCTGAAATGTTATTTCCGACTATCCACCAATCATTATACCTTAATGATGTATGATGACTGGCATAAAACAAGATAGCTGATACTATGAACAATATTATTATAGCTACAGTGACTGTCCGTGATATTATTTTGATACGTTTCTCTCTTTTGTTTCTGAGTATCTCTTTCGGCGCCGCATCGGAAATATCCTGCTTTTGATACAGCGTATTGATATTCTGTTCTATAGGTTCCACATGATCACCCCGTTTAAGTTAATTGTACTAAATTGACAGGTGATTGTCAAGGGAGAACGGGAGGATAGTGTTTGCGGGACGACAAATAGCTTTTGACAAACTAAAAGGCAGAGCCTTAGCTCCGCCTTGTAGTTTTATTTTAGAAGAGTTTACTTCTTTTTGCGGAAAGATGCAACTGCCACTGCCGCTGCACCAAGTGCAACAAGAGCGGCTGCCCCGCCAAAGCCAACGCCGGTTCCCGGGTTGTCAGAAGGCTTGCTTTCCCCTGAAGGAGTGCTATCCTCGGAAGAAGTGCTATCCTCGGAAGGAGTGCTATCCTCGGAGGGAGTGCTATCCTCGAAGGGAGTGCTGTCCTCGGAAGGAGTGCTGTCCTCGGAGGGTGTGCTGTCCTCACTTGTCGGAGGAACATCGGAGCCTATAGCAGGAACTATTACTTCCTCTGCGGTGGTTTCCTGTGTTCCCTCATTGTCAAGATACAGTTTACCGCAAACCTCGCAAACGTAATATTCTATATTGCCGTCTTCGGTTTCGGTAGGCTCTATAGCCTCTGCCTTAGTAAGCTTATGACCGAGAGCGGCTACGATAACGTCGGTTATTTCTTCACTGCCCTGTTCGTCCTTAAAGGTCTTCTTGCAGTTTTCGCAGGTGTAATACTCTACGTTTCCGGCCTCGGTGCAGGTCGCGTCCTTAGCCTCGGTCTTAGTCATCTTATGACCGAGAGCGGCTACAGTAACGTCGGTTATTTCTTCACTGCCCTGTTCATCCTTAAAGGTCTTCTTGCAGGTATCGCAGGTGTAATACTCTACGTTTCCGGCCTCGGTGCAGGTCGCGTCCTTAGCGTCGGTCTTAGTCATCTTATGACCGAGAGCGGCTACAGTAACGTCGGTTATTTCTTCACTGCCCTGTTCATCCTTAAAGGTCTTCTTGCAGGTATCGCAGGTGTAATACTCTACGTTTCCAGCCTCTGTGCAGGTCGCGTCCTTAGCCTCGGTCTTGGTCATCTTATGACCGAGAGCAGCCACAGTAACGTCGGTTATTTCTTCACTGCCCTGTTCATCCTTAAAGGTCTTCTTGCAGGTCTCACAGGTGTAATACTCTACGTTTCCGGCCTCGGTGCAGGTAGAGTCCTTAGCCTCGGTCTTGGCCATCTTATGACCGAGAGCAGCTACGGTAACATCGGTTATTTCTTCCTTGCCCTGTTCATCCTTAAAGGTCTTCTTGCAGGTATCGCAGGTGTAATACTCTACGTTTCCGGTCTCGGTGCAGGTAGCAGCCTTAGCCTCGGTCTTGACCATCTTATGACCGAGAGCGGCTACGGTAACGTCAGTTATTTCTTCGCTGCCCTGTTCATCCTTAAAGGTCTTCTTGCAGGTCTCACAGATGTAATATTCTACGTTTCCGGCCTCGGTGCAGGTAGCAGCCTTAGCCTCTATCTTAGTTATCTTATGACCGAGAGCAGCTACGGTAACGTCGGTTATTTCTTCTTTACCCTCTGAATCCTTAAAAATCTTCTTGCAGGTCTCGCAGGTATAATACTCTACGTTTCCTGCCTCGGTGCAGGTCGCGTCTTTAGCCTCGGTCTTGGTCATCTTATGGCCGAGAGCTTTTATAACGATCTCGTCGGCGGAAAGAATGCCGGTTCCGTCTTCGTTAGTATACATTTTCTCACACACAGTGCAAAGGTAATATGCTATATTACCGGGTTCGGTACAAGTCGCGTCTTTCTTTTCAACAAGCTTCATAACATGCTTATGGTCAAGCTTGGGAACGGACTCGCCCTTTTTAACGGTTTGACCGCAGTCATCGCAGACGATATCTCCGGTATATCCCTCTTTTTCCTCTGTGGGATCGACCTTGCCGACAGTTTTGGTATTCTTGTGGTTATCGGGATTCTTGGGGACTACAATATCCTTAAGCTCCTGCTCGCCGTTTTTATCGGCAAAATTCTTCTTGCAGTTTTCGCAGGAATAATATTCCTTGTTACCTTCCTTTACGCAAGTAGCCTCTGTTGCCTCGTGCAAAGTCATCTTATGACCGAGAGCTTTTATAGCAACGTCGGTTATTTCTTCCTTGCCCTGTTCGTCCTTAAAGGTCTTCTTGCAGTTTTCGCAGGTGTAGTATTCTACGTTTCCGGCCTCGGTGCAGGTCGCGTCCTTAGCCTCGGTCTTGGTCATCTTGTGACCGAGAGCTTTTACGGTAACATCGGTTATTTCTTCCTTGCCCTGTTCGTCCTTAAAGGTCTTCTTACAGGTCTCGCAAGTGTAATACTCTACGTTTCCGTCTTCGGTGCAGGTAGCGTCCTTAGCCTCGGTCTTAGTCATCTTATGACCGAGAGCGTCTGTAGTGACCTTGGTAACTTCTTCTGTGCCGGCTTCGTCGCTATAGGTTTTTCCACACACATCACAGGTGTAATATTTAATATTGCCTCCATCGGTGCAGGTCGCGTCTTTCGCGTCGGTAAGAACCATCTTTCCGTGAGAAACAGTCACCTTGACCGTATCGGAAATTGCGGCAGCCTTGGCAGAAGCGGCCGTACCAATCTTAACGGTTGCCGTTATAACGGCTTCACCCGCTGCAACAGCGGTCACCTTGCCGTCTTTATCAACGGACACAACGGATTCTTTATCGGAACTCCACTCGATGGTGTATTCTTGGTTGGTATTTTCGGGCTTAACTGTAGCTTTGAGAGAAGCGGTTGCTTTTTCGGTGAGTGCAAGCTTCTCTGTGTCTTTGCCGTCCGCATCGGTTATTGCAACTTCGGTAACGGCGATAGGCACGTCGGAGTAAAGCGCGGTATCTGTTACAGTGAGAGAAACGCCCTGATCACAAATAAATATCGCCTTCAAATCCGAAAAATCATCGGCGCCTCCGGCTTTAGTCCATGCTGCGAGAACATCGCTCTTCAACCAATATGCTTTACCTTGTATCACCTGAGAGGGAGCAATCTGAAGCCAGTTAAGATCGCCTTTTCCGCTGCCGTCGCTAAGTGCCATCACAGGTTGTTTTTCCGATTTGAATTCGGTAACTATCGTAAAGTCGCTATCGGACAAATATTTTATCTTTACCGTTTCACTCTCGTCGCCATAAAGCTGAGTTTTTGCCGGTTGACCCCAGTTATTTGAAGTTCCCTCAGCGGTATCGAAAGGATATTTATACTTCTGTAAAGCAGGCGGGTCAGCAGGAGTAAACTTTACAATGTCGAATGAAACCAAAGTAGCTGTAAGATTAGCGTAATTCTGAACATTACCCTGTATGCAAAGTGTAGTTTTGTCGCTGCCATACTCTTTGTTTATATCCGATACTGGTATGTAGAAATCGAATGTCGGCGCATTCGAACTCGTAGACGGTACCAGACTGATTCCCGTCTTGGAAAAAGATGCGCCTTCGGCATAAACCTTACCAAGGTTAAGCCAAGAATTATAGCTGGTAAATCCCCATGACTGCAAATCGCTCCAGGAATTTCCTCCCAGCTGCTCAATTTTTCCTTCTCCGTAACTGAATTGAACCTTCAGATAATACGGGCTTTCCGGCTCATACATTTCATCAGTAAGTCCGCTATAGATACCGGCCCATACAGAATCATACTGCTTTAATGTTGTGGGAACGCCGACTACAGCAGATGCTACAACGTTTTCTACGCCTTCCGGCTTATCGACGGGAGCGGGATCTGCTGAAGCTGTCAGCGGCATGACCGTAACCGCCGTGGCAGCGATCACAGCTGCAAGCACGCCGGATATGATCCGTTTGAATCTCATTTTTTTGATCCTCCTTAAAGAATTTTGCGTGCGCTTCCGATCACCGAAACTCGGCAGCGCTCGTGCGTTTATGCAAAGCCTGCTCTTTAGCAGGCAAAATGCCGATAATTTGCAAGGCAATAATTGTTCATTAAGTAAATTTACCTAATAATATAGTATCAGATAATAAGAGGCTTCAGGCAAGTTATTTGCGTCCAAAAATTGAATTATCTTAATTTTATCACTGTTAGCAGATAGTGTCAATAAATTTTCCAGAAAATCATGATATTTACAAATAAATCAGCAATATTTTTGTGCTATTCGTACAAATCGGTGCGGTTCAAATGTCAAAGGTAATATGAAAATTTTTTATTTTTTCAAGTAAGGGATTTCCCCGTAATTATAAAAATGCTCATAAAAAACAAAACAGCCGATTTGTACAATGCAAATCGGCTGCTTGTTTTTATTAATTAAATACAGAGAGTAAACTTATATAAAAAGTGAAATTTCGATCTTCTTAAAACGGAAAATTTTCAGCGTTTGTTTTGTCACGCCCTATCCTCCTTATCACCTTTTGGTTTTATCCAAAAAGTCGATCAAAAATCGACGGCGTTCTTTAAGATTTGTTGCTGTCGGTATCGCTTTTTGAAAGCTTATTTTTTACAAAGCTTATTATATTATCTAAGCCTTTACGAATTGCTAATCCGGGCATATCCATAAGTAACATTTTAATAAAGGCAAAACCTATAGCTTGATCGATCGGTCCGTAATTAAGCAGTCCCACTCCGGGCTCTACCCAAAATATTAAAAAACGACCTTCTTTTAATTCTAAAAACAGCGCAGCTAAAACAACAAAACAAAGCTCGGATAAAATTATCGATTGGATCGGCGGACGTAAAACAGCTATAGCAACAACCGAAATAATTACGGTAAATGCTATTGAAAATGCCACTTGATATTCCAGGTCGCAGGTATAAAATAAAATAATATGAAATAACACTATCAAAGCTTGAACGCACGAGGGGATAATGGCTTTTTTAGGATCGTTTTCCATTTTTCAAAATCAATTTTTTTCATATCTACTTCTCTCTCATCACCTTTGATTTTACCGAGTTTTATGCTGCAATACTTTAGTATAACATCCATGAGTGTATTAATATAAAGACCATTTGGACTGAATTTTCGCGGTATCGCTGCTTTTATTTTTCTTATAGCTCAAAATCAAATATCTCACCAACCTAGCCGCCAAAAACGGTATAAGCTGCGGTAAAAGCTCGATTGCCATCCAGCCGAACACCTGATTGCCGGAGGGATATATAAGATAACAGCAGCAAAATAGCAGATAACCGTAGATCCAATAAAGCAGCGCTTTTTTGGATTTAATAATTGCGCCTAAGATAATGCCTGCAATAATATTGAGAAGAAAGGCGAGAAGTAACACTACGATGATCCCGTTAACGGAAAGACCTTCCGTTATTCCCAAAAGATAACGCCCAAAAGCAAGATATATCGCTTGTATGATATATACTGACAATTCCACCACAAGAACTTTAATAGCATCTTGTTTATTGATTTTAGACATAATTATGCCTATCTCTCCTTTCGAGTTTTTACGGTTTTGCGAATCAAAATTGCCGACCGTACCCGGAAAAGCGAAAAACTCAGATCCTGAAAGATTTATTTTCAGACTTATCACCTTTGATTTTATCTGATTTTACCTGAAAAGTCAATCAAAAATCAACGACGGGCGTTCTTTAAGATTTGTTACTGTCGGGATCGCTTTTTGAAGGCGTATTTTTTCTCTTTGCCGTTTTTATTCCGGCGATAGCCGCTATGCCCGTTATAAGTGCGCCGATTATAAGAATTACCGTAAACCAGTTTGCTTCTTCATTTATTCTTATCGGCTTGTCGTCGACCTTTTCGCTGACAAATACTCCTATAGGCTCGCCGCCGACTATATCCTCGGCTTCATCGTAAAATGTGAATGAAAGGTCTTTGAAGTATAATTTCATTGACGATCTGCCCTTGTGAGCTTCTACCGAAAATTTAATATATTCCGTGCTGTCGGGTATGACGACAGCGCCGCCTGTTCCGGCGGAGGTATAGCGGTAAAACTCGTCTTTATCTTTTACAAGGACCTCCATGCTGTTAAGCTTTACGTCATTTTTGTCGTAAAAGGCAAGCTCAAATTTTCCGCTTGTCACGCCGGGAGGAGAAGCGTTTCCGGCAACAAACACGCACTCCACGCCTTCTTTGCCGTCCGGTACGGTCACCGTGGCGCTGCAATGCGCATATTCGGCGTCGGTATCAAAATACAGTACGCCGTTTCCATCATCATATTTAAGAGTGCCGTCGTTCAGCCACCATGATACATTTTTCCAGTCGCAGTTGTAATTCATACTACTTCCCTTTTTAAGCGTTTTTTATTATCTCCCCGTCCGCTATCTCTATCACCCTTTTGCATTGTGCGGCGATGTCCGCGTCGTGGGTGACTATAATAACGGTCTTGCCGTATTCGCGGTTAAGCTCGGTCAAAAGCCGCATGACCTCCTCGCCGGACTTTGCGTCAAGGTTGCCGGTAGGCTCGTCGCAAAGCAGCACATCGGGGTCGTTTATAAGCGCCCTTGCTATCGCCACGCGCTGCTGCTGTCCGCCGGATAGCTCGGACGGATAATGCCGCAATCTATCCGATATGCCGAGCCTTTCGGTTATATCTGTAAGCCTTCCCGCTTTCTTTTTAGCGAGCTTTGCGGGCAAAAGGATATTTTCCTCGGCGGTAAGCTCCGGCAAAAGGTCAAAGAACTGGAACACAAAGCCGATGTTGTTAAGCCGAAAATCCGCAAGCGGGCTGTCTTTTAGCTTAGTTATATCTGTATCGCCGTACATAATATTTCCGCTGTCCGCTTCGTCCAGCCCTCCGAGCAGGTTAAGCAAGGTGGTTTTGCCGCTGCCGCTTTTGCCGATAAGCGCGGTAAGCTCGCCGTCATTTACGGTAAGATTTATATTTTTAAGCGCTTTGACGCTGCCGTCGCCCTTGCCGTAGGTCTTGTTAAGGTCTGTAGCTTTGATCATTGTCTTTCCCTCCCTGAGTTTATATCCTCGGCTATGTTCTTCCTGAATTTTCTAAGAGCAAGCACAGTCAGAAGTATCGTTACCGCGCACATTATACCGACTATGATAAGCGTTATCCGTTCGGCGGGTACTACCCACATAACTCGGTCAAGAAAATATCGGTCGCTTATCTC
>CANQKE010000008.1 GCA_947624435.1 uncultured Ruminiclostridium sp. | reverse complement strand
TCCCGGACGTGGGAGGAGGGGCGGAGGGGGTAGTGCTTGGCGGGATACTCCGAACGCGGGAGGAGGGGCGGAGGGGGTAGTGCGTGGCGGAGGGGGTGGGGTGGTGCTAGGCGAGGGATAGTATATACAATATATAAGGTAGACGAGGATTTTTTTCGAACTATCTAAAGTCGACGTGCACAATTTCCCCCGTTTTTGGATAGGCAGTTTTTGTATATTCTGCACAACTTGCGCTAAAAGCGCAGGTATTGGCCGTGCCGCCCCTGCCGACGGAGCAGCGCACCACGCAGCGCCTTATTCGGCGTAGTAATGCGGGTTGGGGCTGAAAAGCGCTAGGCGGAGGGGTGGGGATACTGCTATACTTGGGATAGTATATATTGGGTATATGTTAGACGAGGATTTTTTTCTTACCTTCTAAATTCGACATGCACAATTTTCCCCGGTTTTGGATAGGCAGTTTTTGTATATTTTGCACAACTTCCGCTAAAAGCGCAGGTTGTGACCGTGCCGCCTCTGCCGACGGAGCAGCGCACCACGCAGCGCCTTATTCGGCGTAGTAATGCGGGTTGGGAATAAAAGCTGCTAGGCGAAAGTGCGGGCGTACTGCTATACTTGGGATAGTATATATTGGGTATATGTTAGACGAGAATTTTTTTCGAACTATGTAAATTCGACATGCACAATTTTCCCCGTTTTTGGATAGGCAGTTTTTGTATGTTCTGCACAATTTGCGCTAAAAGCGCAGGTTGTGACCGTGCCGCCCCTGCCGACGGAGCAGCGCACCACGCAACGCCTTATTCGGCGTAGTAATGCGGGTTGGGGCTGAAAAGTGCTAGGCGGAGGGGGGTGGGGATACTGCTATACTTGGGATAGTATATATTGGGTATATGTTAGACGAGGATTTTTTTCGAACTATCTAATTCGACATGCACAATTCCCCGGTTTGCAAAACTGTAGTTTTTGTATATTCTGCACAACTTCAGCGCACATTAGCGCGTCAGCCGCCCTGCTCTGCCGCGTCTGTTTTCACGGCGGTATGTCTGCATACTCGCAGCGCCGCCAGCAGCACCAGAAATTCTCCCACCGCCATCAGCCGCAGATCGGCTATTTCGGTATGGAAAATGTTCTGCGCCACGCATTCCACCGCACAAAACTGCGTAATGAAAAGCGTCCATACGCTCTTTTTATTGTACAGCGCGAATATCACGCACAGCATATCCGAAAGATAATAATACCTTTCGTGCATATGCGGCAGTAAAAACGGCGTCAGCATGGTAAGAAAGAACGCCGCGGTCACAAGATACCGTCCGTTTTCCGCGGGAAATTTACGGTCGTTCAGATAATACACCGCGCCTATTATCAGCGCTCCGGCGAATCCCACTCCGGCATAGCCCAGCGCCGGAATAGTCAGATCGCGGAATACCGCCCAGATGTTCGGCAGACAAAGATTGAGTGCGCTGTACTGCCCCGCTTGCCTAAAATACACCGTCAGCAGCTTTATAAAGTCCCCGCCCGCTGTCAACGCCGGAATTATCGCCGCAACATACACCGCCGGTACTATCAGCAGAGTGCGAAACCTCAGCTTGCCTTTGATAAGCATAAGCAATAAGAACGGCGCGAAAAACACCGCCTGCAATTTGAACGCGAACGCCAGCCCGAAAAACACCATCGCGGGTATGTCCTTATTTGTCATTATATAATAAAGGCTTATCACTGTAAATGCGGTAAAAATAGAATCGCACTGCCCCCACGCCGCGGAATTAAGCACCGCGGACGGCAGCAAAAACGCCGCCGCAAATGCGAATAAGGACTCGTTGCCGCTGTATTTCAGCATTACTATCCGCATGACGAATATCGCCGTCAGCAGATCGAACAGGCAGGACACTATTTTTATTCCCCACATCATATTTATCGGAAAATAACTCAGCGCCGCCATTATATAATAGTAGGCGGGCGTGTAATTGCCGATATCTCCGCCCAGCGCGGCAAATCCGCCGTTTTCTTTTATAATGTCGAACCACGGGAGAAGATAATTCTTCATATCCCCCGATTCCACATTGAACAGCGCGCCGCGGATAAATATCCCTACGCCGATAATTATAAGCAAAAATATGAACTTGTACGTTTGCTCCTGTGTTAATTTGAATTTTGTCATGATAATTTCTCCTGCGTCAATAATTATGTGCTTCTAAACAAACAGACCCGACAATATGCCGAGTCTGTATGGAGCTGGCAACGGGACTCGAACCTGCGACCTGCGCATTACGAATGCGCTGCTCTACCGACTGAGCTACGCCAGCATATTTTGAACGGAAAGCCATAAACTCTTGCAAACTAGATAAGAATATGATACAATATATAAAGACAGGATATCCGAACATGATAAAATTGATATTATCAGCTTTTTAATTATACTATATTTCTTCTAAGTTGTCAAGGGAATTTTTATCGATATCCTCATACGTCAAAGGGAGAGTAATAAAAATATGGCATATAAAATAATCACTCGTATAATAGGAGGTCTGTTGCTTGCCGCCGTGCTGGCGCTCGGTACATTGTCGGTATTGTTCGCTATGGGAAACGGCAGTGCCGGACTGTTCGGACACGGTATATACTTAGTCGGCGGGACAGGCTTTGAAATGCTGAAGCCAGGCGACGCGGCATTCGGAGAATTTACCCCCGCCGCGGACAGTGCCGCCGGAGATATAATAGTCTACCGTGAACGGCAGAGCGGCACGGTAAAATTCGGAAAGGTCATAAACGTTTCGACGGAAAACGGCTTAGTTATCTCCGTTTCCGACGAGACCGGCTCACAGACGGATATCACGCAGGACGGCTTTATCGCAAAGATAACCCAACGCAGCGCGATACTCGGCAATATTATAGGGTTTGTGCGTTCGCCTTTCGGTATAGGCACTTTTGTATTGCTGCCTATAGCGGGTATAGCGGTGTTCTATCTGGTGCGCCGCATATTACTTCGCAGATACCCCGATGAATATTACGACGACGAATACGACGATGAATATTATGATGATGAATATGACGATGAATATTACGATGATGAGTATGACGACGAATATTACGACGAAGAGTATGACGAAGAGTACGACGATGAATATTACGACGATGAGTACGACGATGAGTATTATGACGATGAAGAATACGATGATGAAGAATATGACGACGAGGAATATGACGAGGAGCAGCCGGACGATCAGGCTTCACAGCCCGCTGCTGTAGCCGCAGCTCCGGATCAGCCTGCACCTCAACCCGCACCTAAGCTCACACCTCAACCTGCACCGCAACCTGCACCGCAACCCGCGCCGCAGCCTGCACCGCAACCCGCACCTAAGCCCGCACCGCAGCCTGCTCCTCAGCCTGCACCGCAACCCGCGCCGCAGCCTGCACCGCAACCCGCACCTCAACCTGCACCGCAACCCGCTCCTCAGCCTGCACCACAACCCGCACCTCAACCTGCACCTCAGCCTGCGCCTCAACCCGCACCTAAGCCAGCGCCCCAACCCGCGCCTCAGCCTGCGCAACAACCGGCTCCGGCAGCTCCTACGGCACCAAACGCGCCGACCGCTCCCACTGCGCCGATTGCTCCCACCGCACCTATGACCCCCGAAACAAAATAAAATGAAAACATAATAAAATCTCTATAGAAATAATAAAAACCTGTTATTTTTCTCGGTTTATCTATGGTACACTGTAGAAAAACACACCGAAAGGGGTAAACTATGCTTAAAGAAAAAGGTTTTCACAAAGGCGTCGACCTCGGCGGCTGGATGTCACAGTGCGACTACAGCGAGGACAGACTGAATAATTTCATCACCGAAAGCGATATAGAAAAAATCGCGTCATGGGGGCTTGACCACGTCAGACTGCCCATCGACTACAACGTGCTGGAAAGCGAGGACGGCACTCAGTACAAGCAAGAAGGCTTTGACAGGATACATAAGCTGCTTGCTATGGCAAAAAAACACGGGCTCAAGGTCGTGATAGATCTGCACAAGACCTCCGGCTTTTCCTTTGATAAGGGCGAGCGGGAGACCGGCTTTTTCGAGGACGAAGAATGCCGCGAAAGATTTATCCGCTTATGGGAGGAATTGGCGCGGCAGTTCGGCAAATATTCCGATATGTCGGTATTCGAGCTGTTAAACGAGGTCACCAGCGAAAGCTATATAGACGTCTGGAACGAAACGGTAGCCAAGTGTATTCCGCGTATCCGCAAATATGCTCCCGATACTTTGATACTGGTAGGAAGCTACCACAACAACAGCCCTCATGCGGTCAAGGACCTTGACAAGCCGTATGACGATAAGGTGCTGTATAATTTCCACTGCTACAGCCCGCTGAAGTTCACCCACCAAGGGGCATACTGGGCGGAGGAGCTTGACCAAAACGCGCGTTATTCCTTTGACGAGGCGGGTATAACGCCGGAGCTTTTCGAGCAGGAATTTGCCCCTGCGCTGGAGCACGCGAAAAAATACGGTACCGAGCTTTACTGCGGAGAATACGGCGTTATCGACATAGTTTCGCCGGAGGATACCCTCAAGTGGTTCAAGGCTATCAACGCGGTATTTGAAAAGTACGGCATCGCGCGCGCCGCATGGAGCTATAAAGGCATGGACTTCGGTCTTACCGACAGCCGTTTAGATACCATACGCCCGGAACTTATAAAATACCTTTGATATAAATCGTCACTACTAAACGTATCGCCTTCCTAAAAGGAAGGCGATACGTTTTTATTCAGTTTATGTAGAATTACTCTTTTTTATCAGCGGTATCTTTAGCGTGCTGCTGTGCTGCAAGCAGGCGCAAACGCTCATTGGTACGCCTCAGCGCGAGTATCACTATAACATCGGCGATTATAGCGACAGCGGCTATAATTGCAGATATCAGCGCTATCTGCTCCGCCGTGATGATAGGAACTTCCGTCAGCTCCAATTCTTCACCGGAGCTTTCCGTCGGCGAGGAGTCTTCCGGCTCCGGTACTAACTCCATGGACTTATCGGCCCTGCCGATAACGTTGCCGTTTTCATCGGTTTTAAGACCGAGGGAGTTTACAAACTCTATAGCGTTTTTTATAGGCAGCGAAAAGGTGATATTATCGGTATTTGACGCCCGAAAGGTGTTTACGCCGATGACCTTTCCCTCGCTGTTCAGCAGCGGACCGCCGCTGTTCCCGTCATGGGTGAGCGCGTCGCTCTGGATATAGTCATAGCTGCCGAGATTTTGCTGCTTCACCGAAAGGACGCCTTTTGTCAGAGTAAAAAATAATCCTTTCGGCGAGCCTAAAGCATACACGTCGTCGCCCGGCATCATGTCCATATAGTCGGCGGTCGGCAGCGGCGTAAAGGTCATGTCCTCCACTCCTAATACCGCAATATCCATTTCGGTATCCTTGCCTATCAAAAACGCCTGATGCTGCTCATCGTTTTGATTCGTCAGCAGCTCATATTCGCTCATATCCTCCACTACATGCGCATTGGTAATTATGACGTTTTCCCCTATGGCAAAGGCTGAACCTACCACTTTATCGTCATGCAGTACGAACACCGATCCCATAGCTTTTTCCGTGTCAAAATCCGCCGCATAGGCGGTCGGCAGCACAGCTATCGCGGCAACACATATTCCCGCCGCAATAATTTTTGAAAGTTTCATTGTTCTCCTTTTTTACAAAAAACAAGCGGTATATGGAAAGCCATATACCGCCCGAATCACTCCGTTTATCAGCGGAACCTTACAGGCCCGCTCTGTTGTCCGGAATTATTTACTGAAGGATCGAATGTTCGTCGTTAGGATCGAACAGATGGATCTTGTTGGGGTCAAGCGCCAGCTTGATTACGTCCTGCGGACGAGCGGTGCATCTGGGAGATACTCTCGCGGTCAGCGGGATACCCTCGCAGGTGAGGTACAGATAGGACTCTGCACCCATCATTTCGGTTACGTCTACAGTAGCCTCGATGATACCGGTCTTAGCGTTGGACAGATACATTTCCTCGTCATGGATGTTCTCAGGACGGATACCGAGGATAACGTCCTTATCCAGATAGTACTTGAGCGCTTCGGAATCAGCCTTTGCACTGGGCACTTCGATATAGAACTTTCTGCCTCTGGTGGTTTTTGTATCCTCAGAACCAAACTCTATGGTATACTTGCCGTCAAGCATGATGAGCTTAGCATCGATAAAGTTCATCTGGGGCGAACCCATAAATCCTGCAACGAACTTGTTGGTAGGATTCTCGTACAGGTTGATAGGAGAATCGATCTGCTGGATATAGCCGTCCTTCATAACCACGATCCTGTCGCCCATGGTCATAGCCTCTATCTGGTCATGCGTTACGTAGATAAAGGTGGTACCCAGCTTCTTATGCAGCTTGGAAAGCTCGGTTCTCATCTGAGCACGCAGCTTAGCGTCCAGGTTGGACAGCGGCTCGTCAAGTAAGAATACCTGAGGATCACGCACTATCGCACGACCAAGCGCAACACGCTGTCTCTGACCGCCGGACAAAGCCTTCGGTTTTCTGTCAAGCAGATGTGCGATGTCAAGGATCTTAGCGGCTTCTTCTACCAGCTTCTTGATCTCATCCTTCGGCACTTTTCTCAATTTAAGACCGAATGCCATGTTCTCAAACACGGTCATATGAGGATACAATGCGTAGTTCTGGAACACCATCGCGATATCGCGGTCTTTCGGAGCTACATCGTTTACAAGTCTGTCGCCGATGAACAATTCGCCCTCGGAGATCTCCTCCAGACCTGCAATCATTCTTAATGTTGTCGATTTACCGCAACCGGAAGGACCTACCAGGATTATAAATTCCTTGTCCTTGATGTTCATGGTAAAATCGGACACGGCTACAACGCCGCCGGGATAACGCTTATAGATACCCCTTAAAGATAAACTTGCCATTTATGTTGTGACCTCCTGTATATAATGCAGAATAATCTTGCACTATTATTTTAACAAATTATAAGGAAAAATGGTAGCGCCTATTTACCCAAAGATTTATAGCTGTCGTTATGCAAAATTACCAACAATTATAAAATCGTGACTTTTTTAATAAGTTTTGTGTGCATTTTATACAAAAAACCGTCCACTTTTTCCAGATTTTGGAACAGTGGAAAAGCAATTTTGTTACTATTGCCACATATACTTGTTAAAAATTTGTTTATTTTATCAGTTTTTTGACTTAAATAACAGTTTTTCCGTGCTTATTTTGTTAAAAATTCCACTAAAAATATAAGTCCATGACGGGCGCGCATAATATGGGACAACACCGTCATATAAATTACTGTAAATACCTAAAAGGAAGTACGGATATGAAACGAAAATTAAAACCGCCCCTGATAATGCTGACATTGCTTATCGCCGCCGTAAGCGTAGTTATAGCGGCGCTTGCGATGTCGGGCAAGCCCCTGCCGGACGGCTCAAACGAGCAGCAAAGGCGTATATTTATAGAGGGGCTCGGCTATCACTGCGCCGAGGGCGAGACCGCCCGCAATATAATTATCCCCGCGGAATTTTCCGGCGTGTATCAAAAATACAACGATCTGCAAATACAATGCGGCTTTGACCTGTCCCGTTTTCGCGGCGAGGACGCGGTATGCTACACCTACACACTTACCGATTATCCCGACCCCGCCGGAGGATTTTACCGTGATATACGTTTGAATCTTATCGTAGTAGACGGTAAGATAGTCGGCGGAGATATCTGCGATACCAAGCTGGACGGATTTATGGAAGGCCTAAAATCTAAATCTTCATAAACAAGACCCCGCCGTCTGGCGGGGTCTAACAGTTTACTTTGTACCGAACAGTCTGTCGCCGCCGTCGCCTATTCCGGGTACTATATAGAGATCCTCGTTAAGCTCATTATCCATAGCGCCGCAGTAAATATCCACGTCGGGGAACGCCTCATGCAGTGCGTTTGCCCCCTGGGTGCAGGCGATAAGGCACATGAACTTGACCGAACGCGCGCCGCTGTCCTTGACACGTTTTACCGCGTGTACCGCGGATACGCCGGTAGCGAGCATAAGGTCGGTTATTATAACGTCGCGCTCGTCGATGTCGAACGGCAGCTTGCAGTAATATTCCGCTGCGGCGTTTCCGCTGGATTTATCGCGGAATATGCCGATATGTCCTATTTTTGCAGCGGGGACAAGCTTTATAGCGCCGTCCACCATGCCGAGGCCGCCGCGCAGGATAGGCACGAACGCCAGCTTTCTGCCGGAGATTATGCTGGAATTTGCGATAGCTACCGGAGTTTGTATCTGCACCGATTTAAGCGGCAGGTCGCGCGTCGCCTCATAGCACATGAGCATAGATACCTCCGATACCAGTTCGCGGAATTCCTTAGAGCCGGTATTCTTATCTCTTATAAGAGAGAGCTTGTGCTGTACCAGCGGATGATCACAGATATGCAGCTTTGTGTTTTCCATAATGTCCTCATTTCTCCCCGTATCGCGGGGCTGTTTTATTTATTGTCTGTTGCGTTCTTCTATATCGGATATTTTTTGTACTCTCACGGCGTGCCTGCCGCCCTCAAATTCGGTGGAGAGGAATTTTTTAACTATTCCCTCGGCTACCCCGCTGCCTATGACTCTGCCGCCCATGCACAGCACGTTCGCGTCGTTATGCAGCCTGGTAAATTCAGCGGTGTACTCGTTATGGCAAACTGCGGCGCGTATCCCTCTGACCTTATTTGCCGCCATTGAAATGCCTATGCCCGTGCCGCAGATAAGTATACCGCGCTCACATTCGCCGCTGGTTATCCTGCCGCAGACCGCTTCGGCGATATCGGGATAATCGCAGGTCTCACCGTCGCAGCCGCAGTCGACGTATTTTTCTCCAAGCCCGTTCAGCAGCTCCATTATATCTTTTTTCAGAGCGTAGCCCGCCCTGTCGCAGCCTATAGCAAGCATAACATCATTCCTTTCCTTTAAGCCGCGCGTTAAGCTCGCGCTGAGCCTGAGGCAATTGTACATATACCGGAAGTATCCTTTCCGGAGGCTCCGGCGTATGATACCCGGCCGCAAGGCATACCCCGCAGGCGGTCTGCTGCGCCGCCCAAACGGGCAGCACCGTCGCTTTTTTCGTATCTTTCAAAGCCTCGGCAAGTATCCTGGCGCCGTCTCCGGTAATTATAAGCTCCTCGGTTTCGTACCCGCCGAGCAGTTCTAACACTTCTTCCGGAGTAAGACATTGCTCGTCGGTAAGTCTTTTTACTTTATCGCCATCCGCTTTGAATAAAGCGCAGTACAGCCGGTTTATCTTCGCGTCTAATACCGAGCAGATGATCCCGCGCCTTATCGGCAAAGCGTACGCCGCCGCCTCACAGGAGGTTATCCCGACGCATGGTATGTTCCAGCCCACAGCAAGCCCCTTTGCCGAGGCTACCCCTATCCGTATACCGGTAAAAGAGCCGGGGCCGGTGCATACCGCGATAAGCCCTATCTCCTCCGGCTTACAGCCGCTTTGGGACAGCATATCGTTTATCATAGGCATAAGCGTCATCGAATGAGTGAGTCTGTTGTTTATCTCACTTCTCGCGATGAATATCTGCCGTTCGGTATCGTATACCGCCGCACAGCACGCCGCGGTGCCGGTATCAATGCCAAGTATCAGCATTAAAAATTCTCTCCTAATATGTCAGCGTAATGGTGCGCGTATCGTCGCCGGTCTTTTCTATATCCACAAAGCAATAGTCCTCAAGGTAGCTTTCAAGCCCCGGTATGTTCTCGCTCCACTCAATGACGCATATCCCGCTGCCTCCGATATAGTCGAAAAAGCCCATAGCGTACAGCTCCGGTATATCCTTTATTCTAAACAGGTCAAAGTGATATATCGGCGTTCTTCCCTCGTACTCGTTCACTATGGCGAAGGTAGGGCTTACCACGTCGTCGGTAACGCCGTAGTACCCCGCTATCCCTTTAGTGAGCTGGGTCTTGCCCGCGCCCATTTCTCCGCGGAACAATACGCACTTCCCCGGTCTTAAGAACGAGGCTATCTGTCTGCCTATTTCTATAGTTTCCTCCGGCGAGGAGGAATAAAACGTCATCATCAGAACAGGCCGGTTATCTCGCCGTCAGCCGCAACGTCTATATTGTTTGCCGCGGGTACCTTAGGCAGTCCCGGCATGGTCATTATCTCTCCGGTCAGCGCTACTACAAAGCCCGCGCCGTTGGACAGCTTTACGTCCCTTATCGTGATGTTGAAGCCCTCCGGCTTGCCGAGCTTTGCGGGGTCGTCCGACAGCGAATACTGCGTCTTTGCCACGCAGACAGGTATACGGTCGCAGCCGAGCGCCTCTATCTCCTTTATCGCCTTTTCCGCCTGAGCGGTATAGGTCACGCCGTCGGCGCGGTATATCTCTCTTGCTATCGTTTCGAGCTTTTCCTTTATCGGCAATCTTTCGTCATACAGCGGACTGAAATCGCTGCCGCCTTTTTCGATAGTTTCGCAAACCTTGTTTGCAAGGTCTATGCCGCCCTCTCCGCCTTTGGCGAAAACCTCCGCAAGCGATACGGTAACGCCCATGTCGGCGCAGAACTTTTCGATATACTCTATCTCGGCGTCGGTATCGGTGCCGAAGCGGTTGATAGCTACCACCACCGGCACGCCGAATTTGTGCATATTCTCGATATGGGTCTTAAGATTTACTATACCCTTTTTCAGCGCGTCGAGATTCTCTGCGGCAAGCTCGGCCTTAGGCACGCCGCCGTTGTATTTTAACGCGCGTATCGTAGCTACCAGAACGGTGCAGTCCGGCTTAAGTCCGGCGAAACGGCACTTTATGTCAAAGAACTTCTCCGCGCCGAGGTCAGAGCCGAATCCCGCCTCGGTTATCGCGTAATCCCCTAATTTCAGCGCGAGCTTGGTGGCGCGTATACTGTTGCAGCCGTGCGCGATGTTCGCAAAAGGCCCACCGTGGATTATCGCGGGAGTGTTCTCCAGCGTCTGCACAAGGTTCGGATTTATGGCGTCTTTAAGTAACGCGGTAAGCGCGCCTACCGCCTTTAAGTCTGCGGCGTATACGGGCTTGTTGTCATAAGTATACGCGACAAGTATCCTGCCCAGTCGCTTTTTAAGGTCCTCAAGATCCTCCGCAAGGCAGAGTATCGCCATAAACTCGGTAGCGACCGTGATACGGAAATGATCCTCTCTCGGCACGCCGTTTACCTTGCCGCCCAGTCCTATCGTGATATTTCTAAGTGCGCGGTCGTTCATGTCAAGACAGCGGTCTATCATGACGCGGCGCGGGTCGATACCCAGCGCGTTGCCCTGCTGGATATGATTGTCGATAAGCGCGCACAGCAGATTATTCGCCGAGGTCAGCGCGTGCATATCTCCGGTGAAGTGCAAATTTATATCCTCCATCGGCACTACCTGAGCATATCCGCCTCCGGCAGCGCCGCCCTTTATTCCGAATACCGGACCGAGCGACGGCTCGCGCAGAGCCAGCACGGCGTTTTTGCCGATACGGTTCATCGCCTGACCCAGCCCGACCGAGGTGGTAGTCTTGCCCTCTCCGGCGGGGGTGGGATTTATCGCGGTGACTAATATCAGCTTTCCGTCCGGCTTGTTTTTAAGACGGTCGATACATTCCTGCGATATCTTCGCTTTATAATGTCCGTAGGGTATCAGCTCGTCCTCCTCTATCCCTAAAGGAGCGGCGATATCCTTTATCTTCTTCATCTTCGCGTTCTGCGCTATTTCAATATCGGTAAGCATAATTTTCCTTTCTGTGTTCATACCACGATCCAATAGGGACAGCACCTGACGGAGCCGCCCGCCGTTTATTTCTCATACTAAAAGTATAACATACCGTAAGGGAAAATTCAAGTATTAAATAGAACTATTCCAATGTAAGCTGCATGATGTCCGGAGCGCCCGCCGTTCCCGCTACCGGTACAGTCTTGGTACGGTACTTGTCCGCATTCTTTATCATGCCCTCTTCAAACGGTACGGCGGCGGCAAGCTCGGTCTTGGTAAGCCTCATCACCTGCACGCCCTGAGTATCTCTTGCCGCTTTGGGCAGGATAAGCGCGGTATTGAAAATAAGCGTCTTTCCCGCCGCGGAGTAAAGTATAAATTCCCTGTCCTCCTTTATATGCCACATGGATACCAGAGGTGAACCGTCGTTGTACGCGTTGGCAAGCTTTTTGCGGCGGGTCTTGGTCTCAAAAGAGGACATCGGCACTTTAGCGCATTTACCGTTTTTGAAGAACAGTACCAGCATGCCCGAAAAATCCTCGCAGGCTACCGCGCGGATTATACGTTCTCCCTGCTCCAGCTCCAGCTTTGCGGGCACGTAATCACCCAATACGCTCGCCTTGGTATAGTCAAAATCCGACGCTTTCGCCTTGTACACCTGATATTTGTCGGTGAAGAACAACAGCTCGGCGCGGTTGCTGCCCTCGTAGGACATGACTATCTCGTCGTTTTCCTTGAGCTTATGCTCGCCGCTCATTCTCAGCGACTGCGGAGTTATCTTCTTGAAATATCCCTCGCGGGTAAAGAACAGATTTACCGCGTAATCCGGTATCTCCTCCGTCTGCTCCTCGATGTATTCCTGCGCCCCGTAGATGAACATGGTCTTTCTCGGCTTGCCGTATTTTTCGGAAATTTCTTTAAGCTCTTTTATGATTATCTGCTTTACCCTGCGTTCGGAGGATAATATTTCCTCCATGTCCGCTATTTCCGATTTAAGGCTTTCTATCTCCTCGGTGCGCTTTAAGATATACGCTTTGTTTATGTTGCGAAGTCTTATATCCGCTACGTATTCCGCTTGCACCTCGTCGATTCCGAAGCCTATCATAAGGTTGGGAACTACCTCGTTTTCCTCCTCGGTCTCGCGGATTATCTTTATCGCCTTATCTATGTCCAGCAGAATTTTCGACAGACCTTGCAGCAGGTGCAGCTTTTCCTTTTTCTTTCTGAGGTCGAACTTTACCCGGCGTTTTACCCCCGTCATGCGGAAGTCCGCCCACTCGTACAGTATCTCCTTTATCCCCATTACCTTCGGCACGCCGCCGATAAGGATATTAAAATTGCAGGAAAACACGTCCTGTAAAGGGGTGAGCTTGAACAGCTTTTGCATAAGTGCTTCGGGGTCTACCCTGCGTTTAAGGTCAAGCGTTATCCTGAGTCCTGACAGATCGGTCTCGTCCCTCGCGTCGGTAAGCTCCTTTATCTTACCGAGCTTTACCAGCTCCACTATCTTGTCTATGATAGCCTCCGCGGTAGTGGTAGGCGGTATTTCGGTTATCTCGATACAGTTAGCGTCCGGGTCGTAATTGTACTTGCTGCGCACCTTTACCGAGCCGTGCCCGCTCTCGTAAATTCGGCGGGTCTCCTCCTCGTCGGCGAGAATATACCCTCCGCCCGGAAAATCCGGCCCCGGCATGGTGGAATACACGTCATGGTCGGGATTTTTCATCAGCGCCGCCGCAGTCTCACATACCTCGCTCAAATTGAACGAACAGATGTTGCTCGCCATGGATACCGCGATACCGATATTGTTGTTTACCAGTACCGACGGGAATTTTACCGGCAGCAGCACCGGCTCGGTCATGGAGTTGTCATAGTTCGGGACAAAATCCACCGTGTCCTTGTCTATATCGGCGAATATCTCGGCGCAGATAGGGTCCAGCTTCGCCTCGGTATACCTCGCCGCCGCGTATGACATATCGCGGGAATACGCCTTGCCGAAGTTTCCCTTGCTGTCAATGTAAGGGTGCAGCAGCGACTCGTTTCCTCTTGCAAGTCTTACCATCGTTTCGTATATAGCCGCGTCGCCGTGAGGGTTCAGCTTCATCGTCTGACCTACGATATTTGCGGACTTTGTGCGCGCTCCGGTAAGCAGCCCCATTTTATACATGGTGTAAAGCAGCTTTCTGTGAGAGGGCTTAAAGCCGTCTATCTCCGGCAGTGCGCGGGACATTATGACGCTCATAGCGTAGGGCATAAAGTTGCTTACCAGCGTTTCGGTTATCGGCTGGTCCGCGACAAGTCCCGCGCCCTCTATATAAGCGTCCGCCTGCTTAGGCGTATCGTTTTTACCTTTTGAATTTTTCTTCTTCATATGTTTTCCTTATCCGTATCTATATTGAAAATTCCTCTTTGAGCCGCAGATATCTCTGATACGCGCGGGGATATTCCTCTTTGACCTGCTCAGCGCTTTTAAGAAAATGATGTGCCAAAACGTCCGCGTCTTTTATGACTTCCTCGTACGGCTGACCGACGCTTTCCTTGTCGGAATGTACCATTATCGCGCCCGCGATAACGCCTATCTCGCACGGAGTAAAAAGCTCCGTCTTTGCAAGGATAGGAAGCGCCGCGTCCGCGCTTTTTTTAGCGTGATCCTCGCTTTCTCCGGTGCGGTATTTCTCATAGTCATGCAGTAACGCGCATACCGCCGCAAGCTGCATATCTAAGGCTCGCCGCCTTGCTATCAGCACCGCCGCCTGCTCGGCTCTCATGATATGGATATATCCCGCCTGCCTGCGTTCATCCGGCAGACTGTCCAGCATCATGCACACTACCGTTTCAATTACCTTTACTCTGTTTATCGTCATATTTTTACCTTTAAGACACGTCTATATCGTCAAGATACATATAGCCGTAATCCCGTATATAGTCCTTTCTTCCGTCAAGATTATCCCCCAGCAGCAGCTCAAATATCTCCCTTGTTCTTTCCGCGTCCTCCGGACATACCTTTATCAGCCTGCGCGTATCGGGGTTCATCGTAGTGAGCGACATCATCTCCGGCTCGTTCTCGCCCAGACCTTTTGAGCGCTGTATGGTGTATTTCTTATCGCCGAAGCTTTCTAATATGCGGTTCTTCTCCGGCTCGGTATAAGCAAAATATGTTTCGTCCTTGCAGTTTATCTCGTAAAGCGGGGATTCCGCGATATAAACGTACCCCTTTTCCAGCACCGTCGGGACGAGCCTGTACAGCATGGTAAGTATCAGCGTGCGTATCTGATAGCCATCATAGTCCGCATCGGTGCAGATTATTATTTTATCCCACCTCAGATTGTTAAGGTCGAAGGTGGATAGGCTTTTATTCGACTTGCTTTTTATCTCCACGCCGCAGCCGAGTATCTTCATCAGATTCGTGATTATCTCGCTTTTGAATATCTTCTCATAGCTTGCCTTAAGACAGTTGAGCGTCTTGCCGCGCACCGGCATCACTGCCTGATATTCCGCGTTGCGCGCCTGTTTTACCGCGCCCAGCGCCGAATCGCCCTCCACTATATAAAGCTCGCGGCGGGATACGTCCTTACTGCGGCAATCCACGAATTTCGGTATGCGGTTGGCAAGGTCTATCTTTTCCGACAGCGTTTTCTTCATGCTGTCCTTAGCGCGGTCGGCGTTTTCACGCGCGCGCTTGTTTACCATCACCTGCTCGCATATCCTGAGCGCGTCGTCGGGATTTTCTAAGAAGTACACCTCCAGCGACTTTTTCAGCCAGTCGGTCATCGCGTCCTGGATAAATTTGTTCGTGATGGATTTTTTCGTCTGATTCTCGTAGCTGGTCTGGGTGGAAAAGTTTGAGGATATGAACACAAGGCAGTCCTGTATATCCACATACTTTATCTTTGCCTCGTTCTTATTATACTTGTTGTTTGCCTTGAGCCAGCCGTCTATCTGCGCGGTAAACGCGGTGTTCAGCGCCTTTTCGGGACTGCCTCCGTGCTCCAGATAGCTGGAATTGTGATAATGCTCGATAAGGTTCACCTTGTTGGAAAAAGCGAACGCCACCTTGAATTTCACCTTGTACTCCGGCTTGTCCTCGCGGTCGCGGCCGACGCGCTGCGCATTCCACACCTGCGGCACGGTAAACGCGGTGTCGCCTACGGTTTCCTTAAGGTAATCGCTGATACCGTTTTCATAGTAATAGGTCTTTTCCTCGAAAGTGCTGCCGCCCTGCCCGTCCTCTTTCTCGTTGCGAAGGACAAAGGTCAGCCCGTCGTTTACCACCGCCTGCTGCCTTAACACGTTGTCGAAATATTCCTCCGGCACGGCTATATCGGTGAACACGTCGAGGTCCGGCTTCCACCTTATCACAGTGCCGGTCTTACCGTCCGACTGCTTTCGACGAAAGCCGCGCTCTTCCTTTTCGACGTTATACCCTTTTTCAAAATTAAGCTCGTATATCCAGGTGCCGTTGTTGGAGCGCACCTGCATATATTCGGAGGCGAACTGCGTCGAGCAAAGACCCAGTCCGTTCAGTCCCAGCGAATAGGAATAATTCTCTCCGCTGTTGTTATCGTACTTGCCGCCGGCGTATAATGTGCAGAAAGCCAGCTCCCAGTTGTATTTTTGTTCGTTTTTATTGAAATCTATCGGTATTCCGCGCCCGTGATCCTCCACCTCAAAGCTGCCGTCGAGAAAGCGGGTGACGGTTATCCTGTCGCCGTAGCCCTCTCTCGCCTCGTCTATGGAGTTTGAAAGTATCTCAAATACCGAGTGGCAGCAGCCCTCCAGTCCGTCAGAACCGAAAATAACGCCGGGGCGCAGCCGCACCTGATCCGGCCCTTTAAGCTGTTTTAAGCTGTTGTCGCCATAATCTTTTTTCGCCATTCTGCGATTATCTCCTTTCGCCGCTCCTTTAAGAGCAAACAAACGCCTATTTAATATATTTTACCATATTTTAAGGCTTTTTGCAAGTGAGAAAGCCGGGAATTTTCGACCGACAAAAATCTCCCGCCCGTTTCTGAGCGAGAGATCTTGTATAACGCAAATTTATTCAACAGTCACGCCGGTAAAGTAATGCTTAAGTATCTCCTTATAGCTGTAGCCGTTATCGGCGAGTATCTTCGCGCCGTTTTGCGACATTCCGACGCCGTGGCCGTAACCGTAGGTGGTAAATGTGAATTTATCGGTGCTGCTGTTATATGTAACCGTGAACGCCTCCGACGGCAGTGAGAAGTCCGCGCGCAAGGTCTTTCCGTGGAAAGCGGTGCCGCCGACCGATACGCTGGTGACCCAGCCGTTTTCTTTCTGTCCTAACGTGCCGTTTACCTTTATCCAGTTCGCCTTATTTCCGCTTAACGTTATTCCGTGATTATTGGCGATTATGCTCTTTACCTGTGACGCGGTAAAGGTGGTCTTAAGTCCGTAATTCGGGTCGGCCTCGTCAAACGGGCAGTCCACGCTTACCAGATACGGCAGATAGCCGCCCCACTCGTTCTCGGAGCTGTTCGTATATCCGCAGGAGGAGGCATAATAGCTGCAATTGATAAGCTCGCCGCCGTAATAGATAGCCTCGCCGAATACCTCGTCCACCAGATCCAATACTCTGTCAGTCGCCGAGGACATCGGCTGCAAAGCCACGGTAGGCGTATTGCCGCTTAAGTTCTCTTTCTTGATATGCGTGTATGCCGCAACTGCCTGCGCCTTTATAGCCTCGTCCGGCCAGGTAGTGCCTATCTCGTTTATCACCGTGCGAACGACCACCTCGTAAGCGTCCGCGGTGACGTTCATTCCGGAATACTCATCGTAAACGGTAAAGGTATCTTCTCCGTTGCCCACATTGCCGGGATCGCTGCTGTCCGAACCGCTGCTTTCCGTACCGCTGTTATCAGGCTCGCTGTTCGGCGTGCTGCTGGTATCGTTCGAGCTGTTGTCGGTTTCGGGACGGCTGGTCTGAGGAGTGCTTTCGGTGCTTACGCTGCTGCTTCCTCCGGAAGTATCGACTGTACCGCCGCCGCTGTTGTTATCGGGTATGCTGTTATCTCCGCCCAGATCGTCAAGATAAGCCGCATGGATAAAGTTCCCGTCCTCCAGCTTATAATATTCGGTGTCGGTCCATGCCACCACATTTACCCTGTCGCCGGCATAGTAAATATCCGCAGTCTCAGCGCCGAGCTCTGCGCGTTTACGGCTGCATATCCCGTCGGTATTTACTACCATGGTCGCCTTGTAAGCGGTCTCTTTCCAATTAGGAGCCTCCTGCACGGGCGGGGGAGTTTCCTGCTGCGATACGTCAGGGTCGGTGCTTTCCGTCTGCTCCGGAGCAGTCTGACCCTCTTCGGTAGTCTGAGGCGCTTTGGTAGTTTGCGCCGGCTTGTCCGTCTTTAGCGGAGGGGTAGTGATCGGCTGCTCGAGATTTTGGGTCGTGTACATCGGCACGTTGACTTCTATTTGATGGGAATTGTCAGCGCTGACGTCCACCACCCGGATTATGCCGAACACGAAGATATATACGCCTGCCACGGCAAGCGCCGCTATCACCTTTAATATCCGTGATCTGTTCTGCATAGCTATGTATCGCCTCCCCTTTCGTTATCATTCATTAATATCGTTTATATCGGCAAAGCTGTCGTCCTTTTTATAGCCCTCCAGCCAGGCGGGATCCCAGTGCCGTTTTTCAAACGGCGGGTACCACTCGGCCATAGTGTCACACAGCTTCGGCGCGGGATTTTCAAAAAACGCATTCTTTTCTTCCTCGGTGAACTCCGCGCTCTCACCGTCTCTTACTTTTCTTGCAAGCACAACTACCCTCATATCCGAAAGCCCGCTCTGAAATTCACAGGTGGATAGAGTCAGCAGCTCGTCGCCGTATTTTACGTCTACGCCGGTATAGTATTTGCTGCGGTCAAAGCATTCCGCAACGAAATCGTTGAACTGCTCGCGGTTTGAAAAGTTTATCTTCGTCTGGTAAGGGAACACCTCGCCGTAATTGTCGGTGGTGTTGAGCAGCATTACCGAAAATATCTTGTACGACGCGTTTTCGTACAGCGTGTTGAAGTTTATCACCGCGCGCTCTTTGAAATAATCCAGTCCGTAATCCGGACTGTAATATCTCGCCACTTCGGTAAAGAAGCTGTCTACCAGCATATTATGCCCGTATATTATCGTGTTCGCCGACATCGGCTCGGTGGGGCTGAACACGTTTTCATAATCGGCGAACAGCGTGCCGCTGTAGCTGTATTCCTTATTATAGCCGAGATGCAGATATTCTTCGTTATCCTTACCCTGCACCACGGGATAATTCACGCTGGTATTTACTATCTCTATCCAGCCGACAAAATCGTTGTTTGCGGCATATAAAGGCGCATATTTGGTATTTATCGACTTTTCCGGAAGCTGCTCGACCTGCTCTTCGGTGGGAGCCTGGTTGTACAGCGTTAATATCTCCTCGTTATATTTATTGGTATCCCTTGCCGGAGCGAATACGTAGGTATCTAATATCACAAACCCGGTCACCGCCAGCAGCACAAGCGATACAAGAAAAACGATCTTCCGCACGATCTCTCCGACGCTGTCGCCTTTCCACGGGATAAGCCCCTGAAATATAGCCGCGAAAATATTCTGTTTTTTCTTCTTTTTGCGCTTGGTCTTTATGACCGAATTAACGTCAGGCATCTGCCATTTCTCCTTTCAGACTATTGAGAGGTCTGCGCCGCCGGCTTTTTGTCGGCTTGGTATTTCTGAGAATTTTTCAGCAGCGCGGCCGGCCATTTCCTGCCGCCCCACTCTCTGCCGGTCATTTCATAATAATAATCGTAATACAGCGGGTCATCGTTGATATAGTATTTCGATACGTCCACCTCGGCGGATTCGCCCTCCCTCACTCTTCTTGCGTAAAGGACAAAGCGTATCGACTTGTCCGGGAAGGTGGAAAAATCGCAGGTAGACAACGCTATCACCTCGTCGCCGTATTTCAGATCGACGTCGGTATTGTAGAACATGCTGCGATCCAGCACCTTGCCGTAATAATCTACAAATTCCTTTTCATTGTCGAATTTGTATGTACGGGTGTAGTAGAATACCTCTCCCTCGCTGGTATTTACGTTCTGCTGCATTGCGGCAAATATCTTGTATTTGCCCTTTTCGTAGATAGTATCGTAATTTATCACGGGATGCTCTTTGTAGAAATTCACCGCGTAATCGCCGTAATAATATGGGTCGTAATGCACCACGTCGGCAAACATCGTACCTGCGGCCATATTATGTCCGTATATTACAGTATTGGCGGCGCGGCCGTTTTCATTCGATACCGCGCGGTAATCGGCAAATATCGTTCCCGCAAACAGGTAACCTCCGGTATAAAAATCCTTGTGCAGATATTCGTTGTTCTTTTCGGATACCTCGTTTATATCCACCTTGCCGTTAAAGCCCTTTACCTGCACCACCGGATAATCCACCATAGTGCCCTCTATCTCAATATAGCCTATAAGATCGTTGTTTATCTCGTAAAGCTCTTTGTACTCGTCCAGTATCTTAGGCTTTTTCTTTACCTCGGCTTTTGGTATCTCGGCTTTCGGTATGTCGATAACGCCCAGCTTTACGGTGGGGTCTCGCTCGGCCTCCGCCTTTGCCGCCGCGATAAGCGCTTGCTGCTCGGCGTTGAACGCGTTATAGTTGTCGTAGGTCACTTTCAGCCATATAAGCGAACCTATCAGCAGCAGCAGCGAAAACGTCTTTATTATCACCGTCAGAATATTATCCCCCGCCCACGGTATCACACAGGCGAAAAACGGCTGCCGCTTTTTCTGCTCCGGCTCCGGTTTTTTGGGAAGCTTTTCTTCTTCGCCGGGATCAATTTCCCCGGTTTCGTCGCCGAGGACAAATTCCAGCTTTTCCTTATCGGTCAATTCTTTATCTCCTTTATCAGCTTGAGAACGTATATCCGTCTTTAGCGGCGTCCTCTTCGGTATAGCTCAGCAGCTTTCTTCTGTCCCATGAGCTGTATGAATAATTGCCGCCGGTAACGTAATCATATACCCACTGCCATCTCACAACGCCGCTGTTTTGCTGAACTGCCTCTACATTCACCTTATTGCTCTCGCCCGGCCTTAACTTACGGGCAAAGATACCCAGCCGCACGTTGTCCATATCTCCGCGCCACGGCCATACGCAGGTAGAAAGGGTGAGTATCTCATCGCCGTACTGTATATCCACGTCGGTGAAAACGTCGCTTCTGTCCATTATATCTATTATCCAGTTGTTGAAGTCCTCACGCGAAGAGAAATCATGCTTGTTGTTGTAATTGAACACCTCGCCATATTGTTCTTCGGTGTTGAACAGGTCTATTGCAAATATCTTCCACTCTGCCTGCTCGTAAAGGGTATCGAATTTGATGATGGGGTGTTCCTTATAATAGGACATGCCGGAACCATCATAGATAGTATCCCAGTACCATCTGAGATTTGCAAAGAACGTGCCTACCGCCATATGGTGGCCGTACAATACCAGATTGTCCGAGTTGCCCTCCGGGGTTATCTCGCAGGCGTAATCCAGCATTATGCAGCCGCTGCGGCTTTGCTCTCCGTTAAAATCATGGTCAAGATACCAGTCGTTGTCCGCATGCTGCACCACGGGATTGTTTATGTTGGTATCGTCTATCTTTACCCAGCCCACCGTTTCGGGATTTATCGCCAGCAGCTCCTTAAAAGACGGCATTATCTCGCCGGTCTTGTTTTCCGTAGTCCCCCCTGTAGAGCCTCCCCCGTCGGGATTATATATCTCTATTATCTTGTTGTTATCCCATGAATCCTTATACATCGTGTAAACGTCGGTAAGCAGCGGTATCGCGGTCACCAAAAACACTACCAGCGCCGCTAAGAATATCAGCTTTCTTACAACGTCCATCACGCTGTCCCCTTTCCAGGGGAACATAAATTTAAGGAATCTTACGAAAAGCCCCGGCTTTTTCACCGCAACGCCGTTTCTTCTCGGAGCTTTTACAAGATATTGTGCCGCCATGTTATTTCCTTTCGTCTTTAAGTAAACTTTCTTTCACCGCAAGCAGTGCGGCAAGTACTGTCTTAAGTCTTATATATTTTCTTCTGTCAGCCTCTTCTATAGAGGACGCGTCGGTAAATTCCAAAAACGCATGCTCTCCCGTACCGTCGCTGACTCCTATATACACCGTTCCTACCGGCTTATCCGGCGTTCCTCCCGTCGGCCCCGCTATCCCGGTGACCGAAACGCCTATATCGGCGCTTGCGGACAGCCTTACTCCCTTTGCCATAAAACGCGCGGTCTGTTCCGACACAGCGCCGTATTTTTCCAGTATGTCGCAGGGTACGCCGAGATACTTTTCCTTTGCGCTGTTCGCATAAGTGCAGATACCCGCGTCAAACACCGCCGACGCGCCGGAAACGTTAGTTACAGCCGCGCTTATCAGCCCGCCCGTGCAGCTTTCCGCCGTCGCAAGCTTTTTATTCTCCTTAACTAATAATTGTACTACATCTTCGGCGGTTTTGTCAATAGTATTATTCAAATCAGCGAAATTTTGCATACATTATCATCCTATTTCAACTTATTCTCCGACTTTGTATCGGTATACGGTTATATTTTCCACCGCCTCGTTTATCAGCGGCTCAAAATCAAACGCGCTTTCCGCCTTTTCTATCTCGCTAAGCACCGGCCTTGTCTTGGGGTGCTTAGGGGTGAACACCGTGCAGCAGTCCTCATACGGCAGCACGGAGGTCTCAAAGGTATCTATCTTTCGCGCGATGTCGGTTATCTCCTTTTTGTCCATACCTATCACCGGACGGAACACCGGAAATTTCGCGGCCGCGTCGGTACACTGTATCGCGCGCAGCGTCTGGCTCGCCACCTGTCCCATGCTTTCTCCCGTGATGAGCGCGCCGTAGCCGCAGCTTTCGGCGGTGCGGTTAGCTATCTTCATCATAAGCCTGCGCATTATCACCGTGAAATACTCCTCCGGGCAATTGTCGCGCAAAGCCTCCTGTATCTCGGTGAACGGCACGCAGTACAGCTTTATATCCCCGCAGTAAGCGGTCAGCTTTTCGCAAAGCGTCTGCACCTTCATCAGCGCGCGCTCGGAGGTGTAGGGCGGGCTTTGGAAATGTATCCCGTCCACGATAAGCCCGCGCTTTGCCATCATGTACGCCGCTACCGGACTGTCTATACCGCCGGACAGCAGCAAAAGAGCCTTGCCGGAGCTGCCCACCGGTATTCCTCCCGCGCCGGCTATCCTGCCCGCGCTGACATACGCGCCCTTGTCGCGTATCTCACAGAATACCGTCACCTGCGGGTCGTGAACGTCCACTTTAAGATGGGGAAATGCGTCTGACAGCGCGTCGCCGAGCTCTGCCTGTATATCCGGCGTTTTGAGAGGAAAGCTCTTGTCCGACCGCTTTGCCTCAACCTTAAAAGTGCTTGCCGCTTCCAGCGTATCCCTGAGATATTCCGGACATTTCGCCTTTATGACGTCCATATCCTTTTCATACACCGCGCAGCGCTGTACCGCGCCTATGCCGAACACGGTGCATAATCTTTTAACCGCGGGATCAAGGTCAAATTCCTTTACAGGCTCTATGTAAATAGTGGACTGCCTGCGGGTGTACTCGAACTCGCCGAGCGGTTTTAATCTGCGCTTTATATTCTTTACGAGAATATCCTCAAAGGTGCTTTTGTTAAGCCCTTTCAAGGCTATCTCGCCGTATTTTGCCATAATAACTTCTTTCATGATCATATAAATCATGCTTGCGAAGCAAGCATCTCTCCTTTCAAGTTTTGTGCGTTTTTGCGAAGCAAAATTGCCGACCGTATTCGGCAAAGCGCAAAACGCAAAGTCTTAAAAATTTATTTTTAAGACTTTATTTATCTTCTGAAGCGTTTTATTCCTTGCTCCAGCCTGTTTACCAGCTTGTCTATATCCTCGACCGTATTCTCGTGGGAAAAGCTTACCCTTATCGTGCTGTCCGCGTCCTTTGCACTTATGCCGAACGCGTCGGGAACGCTGCTGACCTTTCCCTTTGAACATGCGGAGCCGCTGCTGACGTATATCTCCTCTTCCTCAAGAAAATGCAGCATTATCTCGCTGCGCACGCCCTGTACCGAAAAGCTGAGTATGCCGCTTATCCCGCGATCACGCGGACTGTTTATCTTGACGCCGGATAAAGCAGACAGCCTGTCCCGCAGCAATTTATTAAGCATATCGTAATGCGAATTATCCGTCGGGTACGCCTCTACCGCCGCGGAAAACGCCGCTATAAGCTCAACAGGCTCGGTGCCGGAGCGCAGATTTTTCTGCTGACCGCCGCCGTATATCATAGGGGCGAATCTCACTCCCCGCGCCGCATACAACGCGCCTATACCCTTAAATCCGTGTACCTTGTGGGCGGAAACGCTGATAAGATCGCCCGCCGCCGGTATCCGGCAAAAGCCCTGCACCGCGTCTGTGTGGAAGATAACGTCGGGGTGTTTTCGCTTTATCATGCGGTAAAGCTTAGGCGTATCGGTTATGTAGCCTATTTCGTTATTGACCGTCATGCAGGATACCAATATAGTGTCCGGCGTTATCGAATCAAGAATATATTCCTCGAAATTGTCCGGCGCGTCCTTCGGGGCAAGCCTTATTACATTATACCCCAGTTTTTCCAGCCTGTCTAAAGCGCGTGCGACGGAGGGGTGCTCCGCGGCGGTGGAGATTATGGTATTGCCGCGCCGTTTGTACGCCTCCGCAGCGCCGAACAGCGCTAAATTATTGCTTTCGGTCGCGCCGGAGGTGAACAGCAGTTCCCCCTCGCAGCCCAGCCTTTTTAATATGACCTGCTTAGCGTTATTTATCAGCTTTTCCGAGTTTATCCCCATTTTATGCAAAGAGGAGGCGTTTGCAAAGGTATCGCGCGCCGCGTCAGATGCAGCCTTTACCGCCTTGTCGCAGGGGCGGGTGGTAGCCGCGTTATCAAGATATATCATATGTTCTTTCCTTTTTAACTTATTTCCCGATAATTTAATTATACACTATTTTTTCACAAAAAAACAGTGTATAATATGAAATTTTTATGAAAAAATAAAATTAAAATCTTTCCGTGCATCGCCAATGCTCACAAAAACAGAATTTTCGGCGAGCCTAAAGGAATAAAGAAAGGAAATAAATTATATTATGAATATAAGCAAACGTTGTTTTGTAAGAATAATAAGTTTTCTCGCCGCGCTGGTGGCGGTGTTGGGAATAATGGCGGCGCAAAGCTACGGCACCGCTTCGCGTCTTAAAGCCCAGATGGAATATGCGATGATGAAAAACGTCGAGGATCTTTCGACGGGGATAGACAATATAAACACCTCGCTCAGTAAGGGGATATACGCCGGTACTCCCGAGATGATGTCCGCGCTCTCCGCTAAGCTGTGGAGCGACGCGGCAGGTGCAAAGGCGGCGCTGGCTCAATTGCCGGTAGCGCAGTTAAATCTTGAAAACACCTTCAAATTCCTCTCCCAGGTAGGCAACTATTCTAAGAGCCTTGCGGACAAATATTCCGCCGGTGAGGAGCTTACCGACGAGGACAGGGACAATCTCGCCTCTTTGGCGCAGTACGCTAAAAAGTTGAGCGACAACATGTGGAAGGTGGAGCAAAAGGTCAACAGCGGCGAGCTCAGCCTTGAACAGACCGATCGTGCGGCGTTCTTCTCGGGCGAGGAGGATCAGCCGAAATACGTCACCGAGGGCTTTACCGACTTTGAAGAGGGGTACGACAACTATCCGACGCTTATATACGACGGACCGTTCTCCGACCATATCCTTGAAAAAGACCCCGAAATGCTCAAAAATACCGAAAACGTTTCGGTGGAGGACGCGCTTAAGACCGCGGAAAGCGCAAGCGGCTCGAATAAGCTGGAGCATACCGACAACAACGATGAGCACGGTAAAATGCAGTCCTACGTCTTTACCGACGAAAACGGCACGGTAGCTGCTATCACTAAGTCCGGCGGCTATGTAAGCTATATGATGAGATACCGCCAGGTAGAAAATAAGGGCATCTCCGCAAGCGAGGCTGTCAAAAAGGCGGAAAATTATATCTCCTCCATCATGAAAGACGATATGACCGACACTTATTATGAGATAAACAATAACGTCTGCACCATAAACTTTGCCGGAGAGAAAAACGGCGTTACGCTGTATACCGACCTTATCAAAGTATCGGTGGCGATGGATAACGGCGAGATAATCGCTTACGACGCGCGCGGCTACCTTACGAACCATACCGACCGCGAGCTTCCCGAGCCGTCCGTAAGCGAGGACGACGCACGGGCAAAGGTATCGAAAAGCCTTGAGATAAACGACTGCGGACTTGCGGTGATACCCTCAGCCGGCACAAACGAGCTGTTCTGCTATGAATTCAGGTGTACCGCGCCGGACGGTCAGCAAATGCTGGTATACGTCAACACCGAGACCGGAAAGGAAGAACAGATACTGCTTTTGCAGATAAGCGAGAACGGAACGCTGACGGTTTAAGGTTTTCACACAAATTTCAGAATATTTTTCCTGAAAAACGGCATTTTTTTCAAAAAAGCGCTTGACATTTCGGTTGAAATAATGTATACTTTAACTTGTATAAAAGCATACAACAAGCCGAACATGTCCGGCAGGGAGATCCAAATGAAAAAAAGCTTTGCCCTGCTCGCTGCGGCGGCAGTTATCTGCGTTACCGTCTGCGGCTGCGGCAGCACCGAAGAAACATCACAATACCAAGACAGCAGCGACAGCTCAATATCGGAGCCTGTCGAATCATCAACAGAAAACTCGATACCTGACAGCACGGTTCCGGAAACGACCTTACCGCCCGAGGAAAGCTCGATTTCCGAAACATCCGCTCCGAATCCCGGACAAAGCACCGTCATACCGGATATCCGTTCACAAATAGCGGAAACGGCTAAGGCTTTGGTAGGTATAGATTTTGTACTGGGCGGCGCGTCGCCGGAAGAAGGATTCGATAATTCCGGATTTATCTACTATGTGCTCAGGGAAAACGGGTATATCAACTGCCCGCGCGCGACCGTTGAACAGAAAACAATGGGTACTCTGATAAAAAAAGAGGAGTTAAAGCCCGGCGATCTGGTGTTCTTTGTTGATAAAAGCACCGACGATACCATAGGGTTCGGCGGTATCTATGTAGGGGACGACAAGCTTATATACAGTCCCTATCCCGGAGAAAAGGTAAAATTCGCCGATCTCTCCGGCTCTTATTGGAGCAGCAGCTTTGACTGCGCGGTAAGAGTATTTTAATTTTGAATATGACATTGTCCTTCATAAAACAAGCAAAAATGCCGTGCGGATCATCCGTGCGGCGTTTTTGTTTTATCTGCAAGTCTTTAATATAAAAAGGTGTTACCGCTTTGTAACTTTTGTAACTGCTTTGTAACAATTTGTAACCACATTGTTACCTCATTGTAACCGCTTTGTAATTGCATTTCAAAGAAAATATGATATACTTAAATCGTAGGAAGAATATGCATCCGGCAAAGGAAAATATCCGCTAAACATAAAGCACCGTCCTCCCCTCCATCAAACGGCATAGTCTTGACAATACTTACTTCGCCGTGCGGTCACCCCTCGGCCGCACGGAACAGCCGGACAGTGTATCTTCCATGCTGACATGCCGGTATCCCCGGCATGCCGGCTGTTCTTAAGTATATTATGAAAAGCTGTTTTTTCTCCTCTTTTTAATCTAAAAGGCTCGGTACAACGCCGAGCCTTTTGGGTTTTTATCAGAACTTTATTTTATCCGAAATATAGTCTTTTACTTTATCTATCGAGATACGCTCCTGCTGCATGCTGTCGCGCTCTCTCACGGTGACGCAGCCGTCGTTTTCGGTATCGAAGTCGTAAGTCACGCAAAACGGCGTGCCTACCTCGTCCTGACGGCGGTATCTCTTTCCTATCGAGCCGGTAACGTCGAAGTCGGTCATAAACTCCTTAGATAACTCGGCAGTGAGCTTTTCCGACGGCTCGGACAGCTTTTTGGACAGCGGCAGTACCGCGGCCTTATACGGCGCTATAGCCGGAGAAAGGCGCAGCACCGTTCTGACGTCGTTTTTCTCAGTGTCGATAACTTCCTCGTCGTAAGCCTCACACAGCAGCGCGAGTACCGTTCTGTCCAGTCCGTAGGTTGATTCTATTATGAACGGGATAAACTTTTCGTTCGTTTCGGGATCCATATATTCCTGCTTGGTGCCGCTGTATTCCTGATGGCGGGTAAGGTCGAAGTTGGTGCGGTTATGCGTGCCGTTTATCTCGCCCCAGCCGAACGGGAACAGAAATTCTATATCGCAGGCGGCTTTAGCGTAGTGCGCCAGCTTTTCATGGTCGTGGAAACGCAAATGCTCTTCGGGGATACCGAGGTCCTTGAAATAATCCAGTCCGTACTGCTTGAAATATTCATACAGCTCGGTGTCGTCGCCCTCCTTGCAGAAGGTCTGGAACTCCATCTGCTCGAACTCTATCGTGCGGAAAGTGAAGTTTCCGGGGGTTATCTCGTTTCTGAACGCCTTGCCTATCTGCCCTATAGAAAACGGCAGCTTTGCGCGCATGGTGCGCTGTACATTGAGGAAATTCACATACTCACCCTGCGCGTTTTCGGGACGCAGGTAGATTATGCTCTTGCTGTCATTAGTCACCCCGCGGAAAGTCTGGAACATCAGATTAAATTCGCGGATATCGGTGAAATTATGCTTGCCGCAGTGCGGGCAGGGAATGGAATGCGCCTTGATATACTCGAACATTTCCTCCTTGGTCATGCCGTCGGCATGAGCGTTCGGGTCAAAGTCATCTATAAGATTATCGGCGCGGTGGCGCATTTTGCACTCCTTGCAGTCGAGCAGCGGGTCGGAAAAGCTCGCTACATGGCCGCTTGCCTCCCACACTCTGGGATTCATCAGGATATCCGCGTCCACCTCATAGCTGTTAGGGCGCTCCTGAATGAATCTTTTGCGCCAGGTATCCTTGACGTTATTTTTCAGCCTCGCGCCGAGCGGGCCGTAATCCCATGTGTTGGCAAGCCCGCCGTATATCTCGCTTCCGGGAAAGATAAAGCCTCTGTTTTTACAAAGGGCGGTTATCGTGTCCATAGATTTCTCGGTATTGTTCATTTATCCTTTTCCTTTCGGGGTAAATATTGCTATGTACTTGAGCCGCCGCAGCCAAATGACCGCGGCGGTGAATTATCAAAGTTTTTCTATCCAGCCCATATCGTCCGGAAGTTTTCCGTACTGCATACCGGTCATTGTGTCGTAGAGCTTTTGAGATATCTTGCCTATCTTGTTGCCGTTTATCTCCATTACCTTGTCGCCCCATTTAAGATGTCCGACCGGCGAAATTACCGCCGCCGTTCCTGTGCCGAATACCTCGTCGAGCTTGCCGTTGTCGTAAGCGTCGGCGACCTCCTGTATGGTGATGCGTCTTTCGCTTACCTTAAGTCCCCACTTCTCGCAAAGCGCGATAGCGGACTTTCTGGTGATACCGGAAAGAATAGAGCCTTGCAGCATAGGAGTTACTACCTCGCCGTCGATAACGAAGAAAATGTTCATCGCTCCGACTTCCTCTATGTACTTTCTCTCCACGCCGTCCAGCCAAAGCACCTGGGAATAATCCTGCTTGTGCGCCTCGTCCTGACCCGCGAGAGAAGCCGCGTAGTTGCCGCCGGTCTTGGTAAAGCCCATACCGCCGCGCACCGCACGAACGTAGTTGGTCTCTACATAAATGCTTACCGGATCAAGCCCCGATGAATAATATGCGCCGGAGGGCGACATGATTATCATGAAATAATATTTATCGCCGGGACGAACGCCGAGGAACGGGTCTATCGCAATTATAAAAGGTCTTATATACAGCGACGCTCCGTCGGTATGCGGTACCCAGTCCGCGTCTATCTTTACCAGCTCATGCAATGCCTGAAGGCAGTCCTGCTCGTTGAGCTGCGGTATTACAAGACGCTCGGCCGAAATATTCATTCTCTTGAAATTTTCTTCAGGACGGAAAAACTGTATATCGCCGGAAGCTGTTCTGTACGCTTTCAGTCCTTCAAATATCTCCTGTCCGTAATGCAGCACCATTGCCGCCGGAGAAAGCGAAATATCGCTAAACGGCACTATTCTTGCGTCATGCCAGCCTTCGCCGGTATCATAATCCATTATGAACATGTGGTCGGTAAAAATATGACCGAACCCCAGCTTTGTTTCGTCTGTCGGCTTAGCCTTAGGCGCGGTGGTCTTTTGGATCTTTATCTCCATATCCTTTTACCTGCTTTCTTTTGTGTTTGTTCTCCGCCCGACACGAGCGGTAATAGTCGTTACGGTATTTAATTATAGCACTTTTTTTTCAAAATGTAAATATCTTTTGTCGAAATTTTTAAGCCTAAGGGCAAGAAAATGAAAGTTTTTGTTTCGTTTCCGTCATTTTGGCAAAATTTACGCCCTGCCGCAGCCGGCAAGGCGTTTTTGATCTATGTTTTTACAGCTGGAGCGACGGAGCGGAATACGTCCTTGCGCCGAGCTCATTATCAAGCATGTAAAGTCCCTTTGCGTCGTTGCCGAACAGCTCGTAGCGCTTGATAAGGTCGCCCGCGTTCATCTCTTCCTCGCCCTGCTCCTTTATGAACCAGTCAAGGAACTGCATGGTGCGGTAGTCCTTAGCGTTATGCGCGGCGTCATAGATATTGTTGATGAGCGAGGTGACATACTGCTCATGGCTGAGCGTTTCTTTCAGCACGTCGATAGTACCGGCAAACGTCTTGTCCGGCTTATCCACCGCCAAAAGCTCCGGCTTTACGCCGTTATTTTGCAGATACTGTAAAAACAGCATTGCGTGCGCCTGCTCCTCCTGCGCCTGTATCTTGAACCAGTTGCCGAATCCGTTCAGCCCCTGATCGTAAAAATATACCGAAAAATCCAGATACAGATAAGCGGAATAAAATTCCTTATTTATCTGCGTATTAAGCAGCTCCTGTACTTTGCCATCCATTGTTATTGCCTCCGTTTTATGTTTAATAATTAGTCTGTTTGAGCTCAAAGTATGCGCGCGGATGATTGCATACCGGACATACCTCCGGCGCGGAAGTGCCTACCACGATATGGCCGCAGTTCCTGCACTCCCATACCTGAACGCCGCTGCGCTCAAATACCTGCTGGGTCTGTATGTTCTTCAGCAGCGCGCGGTATCTTTCCTCATGCTCCTTTTCGATAGCGCCGACCCCTCTGAACTGCTCGGCAAGCTCGGTAAAGCCTTCCTCCTCGGCCTCGCGCGCCATGCGGTCGTACATATCCGTCCACTCGGCGTTCTCGCCCTCGGCCGCGGCAAGCAGATTTTCCTCGGTATTGCCGAGTCCGCCCAGCGCCTTGAACCACAGCTTGGCATGCTCTTTTTCGTTGTCCGCGGTCTTTAAGAACAGCGCGGCTATCTGCTCATAGCCCGCCTTTTTAGCCACCGACGCGAAATAAGTGTATTTATTCCTTGCCTGAGATTCTCCCGCAAAAGCCTCCATAAGATTCTTCTCGGTCTTGGTGCCGGCATATTTGTTCTTCACCTCGGTGAACACGCCGGTCTTTTTGCATTTCGGGCATACCTCGGGAGCGGTCTCTCCCTCGTACACATACCCGCATACGCTGCATATAAATTTCTTCATGGCAATTCCTCCTTTGTTATGATACATAAGCACCGTTAAGATGTTATAATAATTGTACCACATTTCAAAGGAAAATGCAATCTATATTTTACTGCTCCGGCTTTTTATTTTTCTTTTCGTTCTCCGGCTTTACCGGTACCACAAACGGGTATATCTCCCGATAAGCGTCAAGGTCCTTGCCGCTGCCTTTGGGTATCAGTCCGGTACAGTCGTCCGAAGCCGCGCCGGAGGTGAAATTTTGAAGTATCACGTCCTCCATGCGGGAGCGTTCCTCTTTACTGTCCGGCAGGTCCTTTTTAAGCAGGTCGTATTCCTTTTGCAGCTCTGTTTTTTTATCCATAACACACCGTTCCTCCCATAAGTTATATTCTTAGTTTGCCGGAAAAAACGTGTGATATTCAAAAATATAAGCGGCAGGATAAATACACTGCCGCTTGTAGCTGTTATCACTTAGATGAAAGATACTCGTCTATGCTCTTTGCCGCTTGTTTGCCCGCGCCCATCGCGAGAATAACGGTCGCAGCGCCGGTGACCGCGTCACCGCCTGCGTATACGCCTTCGCGGGAGGTCTGCATGGTGTCCTCGTTTACGATAAGACAGCCGCGCTTATTCACTTCAAGCCCCGGAGTCGTGCTGCGGATAAGCGGGTTAGGCGACGTGCCTATCGCCATTATCACGGTATCCACCGGCAGCTCGAAATTGCTGCCCTCTTTTGTAATGGGTCTGCGGCGGCCGCTTGCGTCCGGCTCACCAAGCTCCATTTCAACGCACTCTATCGCGCGTACACGTCCGTTTTCGTCGGGAAGTATCTTTACGGGATTGTTAAGATTCTTAAAGATTATGCCCTCTTCCATAGCGTGGTGTATCTCCTCGCGGCGGGCGGGCATTTCCTCCATGCCGCGCCGGTAAACTATGTACACCGTTTCAGCGCCTAAACGCTTTGCACAGCGCGCCGCGTCCATCGCGACGTTTCCGCCGCCTACTACCGCCACCGCGTTGCTCTTTATTATCGGGGTATCGTAGTCGTCAAGATACGCTTTCATAAGATTTGTACGGGTGAGGTATTCGTTAGCGGAATATACGCCGACAAGCTCCTCGCCCTCTATGTGCATGAAGGACGGCAGTCCCGCGCCGGAGCCGATAAAGCACGCTTTATATCCCATATCGAACAGCTCGTCTATAGACAATACTCTGCCTATTACCATGTTGGTCTTTATCTCTACGCCCAGCGCCTCGAGGTTTTCTATCTCTTTTTTAACGATAGCCTTGGGCAGTCTGAACTCCGGTATGCCGTATACCAAAACGCCGCCCGCGGTGTGGAACGCCTCGAATATCGTTACCTGATACCCTTTTTTAGCAAGATCGCCCGCGCAGGTAAGACCGGACGGGCCTGCTCCTATCACCGCTACCTTGATACCGTTGCTTTCCGGCTTTTCTACCGCAGCGTCGCCGTTTGCCATGTGATAGTCCGCGCAGAAGCGCTCAAGCCGTCCTATAGACACGCTCTCGCCCTTTATGCCGCGCACGCATTTGCCCTCGCACTGGTTTTCCTGCGGACATACTCTGCCGCATACCGCCGGAAGTCCGTTGGTGGCGGTGATTATTTTATAAGCCTCTTCAAACTCTCCTGCCGCGACCTTTGCTATAAATTCCGGTATACGCACGTTTACCGGACAGCCGCTGACACAGGGCTTGTTCTTGCAGTTAAGGCAGCGGGAGGCCTCCTCCATCGCCATTTCAGCGGTGTAGCCCTTTGCTACCTCCAGAAAATTCTTGTTTCTTACGTCAGGCTCCTGCTGAGGCATAGGAACCTTTGTAGGCGACATATTAGGCATTTGCTGCACCTCCGTATATCCTGCAATTTTCCCTGTCGTGGGCTTCTCTTTCACGGTATGTGCCGTTGCGCTTCATCAGCTCGTCAAAATCCACCTGATGACCGTCGAAGTCCGGGCCGTCCACGCAGGCGAATTTCGTTTCTCCGCCTACCGTGACGCGGCAGCCGCCGCACATTCCCGTTCCGTCTATCATTATCGGGTTCAGCGATACCAAGGTCTTTATGCCGTAAGGTCTTGTTACCTCGCTGACAAATTTCATCATCGGCACAGGGCCGATAGCTACCGCGAGGTCGTACTTGTTGCCCGCCTCGATAAGGCTTTTGAGCTTGTCGGTTACAAAGCCCTTTTCGCCGTAGCTGCCGTCGTCGGTGGTGATGTAGCAGTTGTCGCTGACCGCCTTAAATTCCTCCTCAAGGATAACTATATCCTTGTTTCTGAATCCCGCGATAACGTCCACCTTGGCGCCGGAATTAAACAGCTGCTTAGCTGAGGGATACGCTATGGCGCAGCCTACGCCGCCGCCTATTACGCATACCTTCTTCGCGCCCTCAAAATCGGTGGCTTTACCGAGCGGCCCGACAAAATCCAGCAGCGCGTCGCCCTCTTTCATTTGAGAGAGCAGCATGGTAGTTCTTCCCACTATCTGGAATATTATCGTAACTATGCCCTTTTCCCTGTCACAATCCGCTATGGTGAGCGGCATTCTCTCACCGTACTCGTCAATGCGGAGTATAATAAACTGTCCTGCCAGCGCCTTTTTAGCGATAAGCGGAGCGTCTATCTCCATCAGCACGACCGTGTCGTTAAGCTGACGTCTTTTAAGTATCTTGTACATTGCCGGTTTTTCCTTTCAATGAGATGTTGCATTTATCTAAAATGCTTCTGTCCGTAAATAAGTATAGCAAATCACAAAGCAAAAATCAATAGAAAGATTATATTTCCATTAATCCGCCGAGCAGACAAGCCCTTTCGCAGCGTCTACCGTGATGGTCACGCCGCTTTTCAGTATGCTTGCGGCGTTCTCTGCGTCGTATATTACCGGTATATCCAGCGAAAGCCCTACCACCGCTGCATGGCAGTCCTCGCTCTTATCCTCTACGATTATCGCCGCGGCGTTTTTCAGCGCCGGCATTATCCTGTTGGAGGTAGTCGGGATAACAAGGATATCGCCGCCCTTAGCGCGGCGCAGCGCGTCCTCCTCGTTCTTGCAGACGCAGACCGGAGCGGTGACGGTGCGCTGAGTTACGCCCTTGCCTTTGAGCAGAACGTCGCCGACTATATGCACCTTCATCATATTTGTAGTGCCGGAAATGCCCAGCGGCAGCCCCGCGGTAATTACTATAAGATCGCCGTCATGCAGCAGATCCTCCTCCATAGAGCGTTCCACCGCATGGTTGAACAACGAATCGCTGTCCGACATTTCCTGCGCCTTTATCGGGATAACTCCCCACGAAAGATTGAGCTGGCGCTGTGCCACGTCGCTGGTGGTCGCCGCGATTATCGGGCAGGCGGGGCGGTATTTTGATAACGTTTTCGCCGTGCCGCCGCCTTTGGTAACGGTAAGGATAGCGGTCGCGCCGAGATCTATCGAGGTAGTAACGGTAGCGTGCGCTATCGCGTCGGTGACGTTGGGCGTTCCCTCCGCTTCTCTTGAGAAAAAGCGGCGGATATAATCTATATCCTGCTCGGTCTTTACCGCGATGGCGTTCATCGTCTTTACCGCCTCTACCGGAAATTCTCCGGCGGCGGTCTCTCCGGACAGCATTATCGCGCTGGTACCGTCATATATCGCGTTTGCGACGTCGGTGGTCTCCGCACGGGTAGGACGCGGATTTTTTATCATGGAATCCAGCATCTGCGTCGCGGTGATGACCTGCTTGCCGGCGTTATAGCCTTTGCTGATAAGCTCTTTTTGTATCCTCGGTATCTCCTCGAACGGTATCTCGACGCCCATATCGCCGCGCGCTACCATTATTCCGTCCGCTACCCTCAATATGTCGTCGATATTGTTTACGCCGTCCTGATTTTCTATCTTGGCGATTATCTTCATATGCTTGCCGCCGTTCTCGTCAAGCAGTCTGCGCACCTGCATGATGTCCTCGTCACAGGTGACGAAGCTTGCCGCTACAAGGTCAAACCCCGTTTCAATGCCGAACAGCAGATCGCTCTTGTCACGCACGCTGAGGTACGGCATAGAAAATTTTATGCCGGGGAAGTTACAGCTCTTATTGGCTTTGAGCGTACCGCCGTGTATTACGCGGCAGCGTATCTCGTCGTGCGTTTCCCTGCGGTCTATCTCGGTGACCTTTAATTCGATAAGTCCGTCGTCCACTAATATCCTCGCGCCGGTGTCGATATCGTCGGCGAGATTTTTATATGTTATGCTGACGATATTCTCATTGCCCTCGATGTCCTCGGTGGTAAGTATAAATTCCTCGCCGTTTTTCAGCTTTACCGGCTGGTCGTCCTTAAAGCTCTTTACCCTTACCTCCGGGCCTTTTGTGTCGAGTATCGTCGGTATCGGTTTGCCCAGCTCCTCGCGTATCCTCACCACCTGGTCGAACCGTTTCTTATGGCTTTCGTGATCCCCGTGGGAAAAATTGAACCGTGCGCAGTCCATTCCGCTCCTGATAAGCTCGCGCAGAACGTTATCGTCGTCGGTGGACGGCCCGAGAGTACATACTATCTTGGTTTTTTTCATAAGGCACCCTCCTCATTTTAATTTAAGCAGCTTCGCAGCATTTTCGTAAAATATCTTCCGCTTTGCGGCGTCGGATATTTTTTGTCGGTTTATCATATCTATCTGAGCGGTCGGCAGACTCCACGGCAGGTCGCTGCCGAGCAGTATTTTATCCTCGCCGAAGCCCTCTATCAATCGGATAAACATTTCATCGGTGATAAATTCCGCACAAAACGCGGTATCCAGCCAGACATTATTTGCGCCTTTGAGATAATACAGCACCCGCTCCCAGTTGCTCATGCCTCCGAGATGCGCTCCTATCAGCTTTAACGACGGGTACTTTCCTGCGACCTCGGCAAGGTCGCACGGCATAGCGTGGCGCGTCCTTGTGCTTACCGGATCGTAACCCATGTGCAGCGAGATGATAAGCCCCAGCTCCTCGCATTTGCGGTAGATAGGCTGCATTTTCGGCTCGAACATAAAGCACTGCTGATAATCCGGGTGCAGCTTTATCCCGCGCAGTCCCGCGGCGGCTATCCGCTCAAGCTCATACTCGATATTATCGTTATCCGGGTGGACCGTGCCGAAGCAGATAAAATTCCCGTGATCGTGCTTTATCGCCCAGTCGTTTATCACCGCCGTCTGAGTCGGCTTAGTGGCTATCGGCAATACAACGCCGTATTTCACGCCGCAGCGCGCTAACACGTCGCGGGTAGACGCCACCGTACCGTCGGTATATACCTGCTCCACCTCCGGGCAGGCGGACAGCACTTTCACCGCCTTTTCGGCTACTTTTACCGCATAGGCATGTATATGAAAATCAATATATTCTCTATTTTCCATCATTTTACTTAAAAAGGGCTGCCGGAGCAGCCCTTTTATTTAGCTTACAAGACCTGAACGTTCAACGCCTTCTACAAACTGCTTTTGCAGAATGATGTACATTATCAGTATCGGCAGCAGCGAAAGCACGCAGCTCGCTTCGATCCATACCAGCCAGTCAGACGCGTTGCCTGACGTTTCATTGGTTTTATACTGCACAATGGTAGGCAAGATGTTTTCGACCTCCATCGCGATAGTATAAGGATTCGCAAAGAACATGCTCGTTACGTAAGTATCGTTCCAGTACCATACTATCGAGAATATGAACACGGTAAGGAATGAAGTCTTTGCGTTCGGCACCATGACGCGTACAAACGTCATTACCGGTCCGCAGCCGTCCAGATAAGCCGCGTCCTCCAGCTCCTTGGGCAGTCCTCTGAAGAACTGTCTGTACAGCAGTATGAACACTCCGGCTCGTATACCGTTGCAGAAGAACGCCTGCATATACAATGCCGTCGGCGTAGATACCAAGTTAAGCGGCTGTCCCGCTATCAGGCTGATAATTCCGAATATATCGAAATATCTGAACTGCATGTACAGCGGTATAAGAACTACCTGTACAGGTACTATTATCTGAAGGATTACTATACCGAACAGCAAGCCCTTGAGCTTGAACTTGAATCTCGCGAAACCGTATCCGGTCACGGCGCAGGTAACGACCTGGAGCAGTGAGCAGACCACGTTGACAAGCACCGTTTGCAGCATTACCATCGGGTAATCCATTGCCAGCCATACATCTACGAAGTTGTCGATGATGAACTTCTTAGGTATCCACATGACCGAGGGGTCGCTCATTTCCGACTGAGGTCTGAACGAGGTGGACAGCATGTACAGCATAGGATACAGAATGACAAATCCCAGACCGAACAGGATAAGGAATCTGAATATCGGCCATACCTTTTCGGTGATCCTTCTGCCGAATATGTATTTGTAGTGCGCCTTTTCCTGCTGATTATACTTGCGGTAGTTCTTGATTATCTGCCAGTTGCTTACGTGATATGCCGCGCGCAGCTCCTTGGCTCTCTGCTTTTCCGCCTTGGCAGCCGCCTTTCTTTCCTTGCGGGTAAGAGTTACCTCAGCGGTGCGGGCGTCGTCGTCAGACACCTTTATAAGCGGCTCTGCGCTTTTGCTTTCCTCAGCGACATCGTTTGTTTCCTTGATAGCCTCGCCGACATCGGAAGCGGATGCTTCCTGTCCGAGTGTAGCCGCAGCTTCTTCAACGCCTTCAACAGCATCGTTTACGTTCTTGATTTCCTTTTCGCTCACAACTACACCTCCTTATTCATTCTCATAGAATACGAATCTGGATACGATAAGCACTACCAATCCCAAAGCGGCTCCGACTATCAGGAAGTATACCCATGCCATCGCGGCGCTTCGGCCGTATTCGAGGTTTTGTATCTGCTGGTATACCAGCGTCATTACCGGGTTCTCCGAATCGATAAAGGTATCTATGATAGTGTATATCAGGTTTGCCAATATCATCGGACTTATCATCGGGAAGGTTATCTTCCAGAAGAATTCCCATCCGGTAGCACCCTCCATCGACGCCGCCTCTTTAGCGGAGGTAGGTATCTGCTGCAATGCAGCAAGGAAGATAAGTATCTGTATACCTGCCGCCCATATCAGGTTGAATATGTCACTGGTTACCGTTTGTATCGTTTCCGTCAGCTGTTGGTTCAGGTTATAAATTCCCAAAAATTCCAACAGCTCATCTACAAGGTCTGTCTGGAACAAGGCGCTGAACTGCTCCGCTCCGGATATTCCGTTGTCCGCTATATCTCCTCGTATGACCGCTATTACAGGTCCGGTAGCTACCAGCACCGGCAGGAAGAATACCGCACGTGCGAGGGTACGTCCTCTGAACTTCTGATTGAGCAGCAAAGCGATGAACAGTGAGAACACCATTACCATCAATGTCTGCGGAACAAGGTTTCCGAGTGATTCGGTCAACGCCGGCAGATACTTCTGATCTCGGAACAATATCTCCTGGAAGTTGGCGAAATCGTTCCATTCGGCGTATATACCCACCTTATCCATTCCGTACTGCTGAGCCTCCGCAACGGTGGTGACCAGCTTTACGTTACACATCGAATAGTAAGCCGATGAAATTATCGGTATGATGAACAAGTAGATAACACCCACAAACCAGATAAGCAGGAATCCGTAACCGTAAAGACCTTTTTTCTTTTCGTAAGGTATCCTGGTCTTCTTGATCTTCTTTTCCTGTTTCGGCTCTCTGCGGCGGATATCAACTTCCTCACCCTCCGCGTTGAGTGCTGCGGCGGAAGCGGTCATGTGGACCGCTGCGCGCTTTACAGGAGTTTTTTCAGCTTCGGCTTCGACTGCCGCTTCGGCCGCTTCAACGGTCTCGGCTGCGACAGCCGTCTGCTCCTGTATTTCTTCGTTCGGGTTGAAATTTGAATTATTCACTTGCTATTTCTCCTTTCAATCCAAAATCAGACAGCTTATATTCCTGTCCGTCGACAGTAACGGTGTACTGTCTGGTATTTACCGATACGGTAGAGCCGTCCTCGTAGGTCGTCTGGATAACGTAAGCAGACGGTTTCTCGTAGTCGATTATCTTTTGTCCGACGTATTTGCCGAGCTTATCCTTGAGCAGGTTATAAGCGGCGGCGGAAGGCTCCAGCCAGCCCTTATAGTTGGTGTAGAACAGCGTCTCATAATCGCTGTCGGTAAACTCGTTCGGATCGTTGTACATCATATCGTAATGCACCGGAGTAGCGGTGGAGAGCGTCAGCATGATAAGATCCGACGCATCTGCGCTGGCGTTTATCGCCTTGGTGGTATACGGTATGTATCCGTGTATTACCAGCTCATAGAACGGTATATCGTAATCAAATATATCGAAGTTGCTGGAGGTCAGCGGCACGTTGGTGATATAATCAACGTAAGGCAGTGCGTAAGCGTTTGCTCCGTTGGCAAGTATCGTCATGCCGTTGTCCTTGAATGCCTGATAGCCCTTGATGAGCTCGTTCATCGTGTCGTATCTGGTGTAGATTCCGCGGCTGTAGTCACTGTAGAGCAGTGTGGTCGCGTCGTCTAAGCAGATATTCTTGATGCCCTCTGCGTTAAAGGAGTTTATCAGCTTGGGATAAAGGTCGTTCCAGTAGTAAGGAGCCAATGTGGTGCGAACTACCAGTCTTACCTGATGAGGTATACCGAACGCTATATCCCAGTTGGTGGTGGTCGCATAAGCGTTGGTTATCTGCTTGCAGGCGTTGAGCGAATAGGAGTAACCGTTGCCGGAGCCCTTCATGTAGGTTATGCCTACACTCGGAGTTACCGTTATGCCCTGCTCCTCGGCGTACTTCATGAACGCGTCAAAATCGCCCTTGCCGCCGAGCGAACCCGCGTGGTTCACTCCCGCGCTTATAAGTCCGTTTATTCCGGCGCCGTTGAAGTCATTGTAGTTTACGATAATGTCCTCAACGCCCTTTTCCTTGAGCTGAGCAAGTATCTCCTGTGCCTGTGAATAGGTGGTAGCCGGCGTTTCCATATTGACCGGGAAGCCGAGTACCGACTGCGCCTTTACCGTACCGCCGTAAAGGTCGAGGTAGTAATGAGGCTTGATGTTGTCGGGCTTTTCGGTAAAGCCTTTCTCATCCATCAGATACTGTCTGTATCTGTTAGCCATATCTACATAAGAGAGATCCTCGCCCTCTAACGGGTAGTAATTTACCGAAATGTTGGGCTGCTGCATCTCGCCTGTTTCAAACAGCTGCAAACGGCGCTGGCCCATATAGTAGGTATCTTCCGCTCTTATCTTGAACTCGTACCATACCATGTTGTACTCGGTAGCGCTGTGTTCGCTGACGTCGGCGTTTACCGAACCGAAGGTGTCGCCCTGTTTAGCTATCGCGATGAATCCGTGGTTGGTATCCTCGCCCTCTACTATGTTGCCTATTACCGGCAGATAAACCTGCTCGGTCTTATAAGGTCTTGAGAGCATCGTCACCGAAGTGTCCGCACCGTATATATCGTTGGAATAGGTGCTTGCGGCGCTTTGGTTGTTGAAGTTTATTATAGCGCCCGAACCGTCGGGTACCATCATGTAACCCTCGTCTTCCAGACCGCCTGCCGCAAAGAACTGTGCAAGTCCCACGTCGAGCAGTACATAGCCGGTGTTGTCGACTATCTCGGGTTCTTCTACCTCTTCCAGTAATACCTGAACGTTGATGTGATCGTCCTCAAGCGTTACCGTCATCGGTATAGTCATGTCTACCTTATTGAATTTGTAGACTGCCTTAAAGCCGTTATCTATCTGGCTGAGCTCGAAATCCTTATTCTTTATGCTGCCCTCGTAAGCGCTGAGCCTTGTCGAGGTGTGCTGATCTACATTACCGTACATAATGTAGAGCGGCGACTTCATGTTGGATATCTGAGCATTCTTTGCTATGCTGTCGTTCTCCGCGTTGAGCGGTGCGCTCCACCATACATAGCCGTCTTTCTTGGACTCTATGGCGTAGGTGGTATCCTCCTCGTTTACATACAGCGCAAACTTATCGTTTTCACTGTATTTCTTCATCTTAGCGAGTCCCTGTTCGGGAGTGAGGTCTACCGCCTCTTCCTTATCCTTATCCTTGCCCTTATCGCCGTCGTCTTCGGTTTCCTCGGTTTCTTCCTCAGCGGCGTTTTCCTCGGTGGCTGCGTCGGAAGCTCCTTCATCTGCGGGAGCGTCATCCGCAGACCATGCGACTACGGGACAAACAGAAACCAGCATCGCGGCGGTAAGCAATACAGCTAAAAGCTTTCTTTTTATCGTATTCATTCTACACCTCCGCTTACATGCTGAACCGGTACATCAATTCGGTGTATATCGAATAACCGAATACATATACCTGCTGGAACAAACTCATCAGCAGTACCAGTATGAACAGTATGATTACCATTGCGAATACCGTGAAGACGATCGCTGCGATAGTCTTCGGCACCGTGTACTGATGCACCGTCTTTATGGCGGAGATCATCAGCACTACCGACCATACTATTCCGAAATACTGCATAAACACTATGAACGCCGATTCGTTTCTTAACAGAACGTTGCTGGCGAGTATAACTACTACCTGGGTGATGAGGTACGGTACCAGTGCGTAAGCGCTGACTACGCATATTTCTTTCATCTTGCCCTCGCCGTCAAACAGCGTACAAAGCGACCAGTTTCCTACGACCCATGTAAAGAACATGATTATCGTTGAAGTGAACAACGGAACTATATTGAATATCTTAACATAGTTGTTGTTGTAAAGGAAGCCTGTCATGACCGTCTGGCATACTGTAACAATGAAGAAGCAGAAAACTATCACAAGCGCGACCTTCATGTTGTATGCTTTCTTCCACCGAAGATCCTCAAATCCCTCGAACGGGTGTCTTGCTACGTAGAAAGGCCATTTCCAAGCGGGCATATCCAAATCAAATCTCATTATTGTGTACCTCCCGCTTTTTTCTTTTTCAGCTTTTTATATACCATCTTCAATGCAACGATCACCACGATCACCGCGACTATTATAATAATGAACCAGTTGAAGTTGTCACGCACGAACTGCATTCTGAACTGCTTGAACGCTCTGTTGTAACCGCCGCGGCTGTTCATATAGAAGTAGTCCATCGCGGTCTCGTAATTGCCCTGCGACATTTCCGCGTTGCCCAGTCCTATATAAGCGAACCAGTAGTTGCTGTCACGCGCTAATACCTCGTTCCACGGTCCGCGCGCCTCTTCATACTTGCCGTCGGTGTAAAGATCCATCGCCTCATGTACGATATCGCCGAACTCCGTGCGCTTGAAGGTAGTTATCGAGGATTTACGCTGATCCAGTACATATACTATGTTCTGATAAGCCTCTACCGCGCTCGGCGTGTTGAACAGACCCTTTTGGTTTCCGGTACCGCCGTAGATGAACAGCAGGTCGCACTCGTCGGTGTACTCGAAGATACGTCCGTTTCTGTAATCCAGCAGGCGGATAACTCCGTCCTCGTCAACGTCTACGTCGCTTATACGCGAACCGTAGTTTGCGTTCTGGTAATAATAGGTAGCCATATCACCGAAGATAAGCTCCGAATAGCCGAGCTTGATAAATACGTTCTCGCCCGCGGGATTCAGCTTCTTGAACACGTCGGTGGTCGCACTCTTCGACTCAGTAACGGTGTAGATGAAGCCTTCCTTATCTATATCGAAGTTTGAGAACTCCATCGGCACGTTCTGGATAAAGTTCTGAGCCGCTTCACGGTCGAGTATCGTTTTCCAGAACTTGTTTGCTATCGCCTGAGCGGTCTGCTCTACACGGTTAGCGCCGTAGTAGGAGCTGAATGTACCGTCCGGCGCAAACATTACCGCACCGTCTGTTATGGACTTGATGTTAACGTATACGTTGCCGGCGACGTCCACTACCACCTTGTTCGGCTGGAACGTAACCTCGTCGTCGTAAAACTCGGAGGAGGGCTTGGTGTACTGCTGGAATATCGTACCGTCCTCATATACCGCGAGCACGCGTCCGTTTTCGTAATCGGCGATGTATATCTTGGTTTCTTCGTTCTGATCCTCAGCGTCGCTGTCGTGGAACACGAATATTCCTCTCGGTCCGTTGAGCGTTTCGTACTGACCTGTTTCGGGATTGTAGAAGTAATCCATTATCGTCACGTTAGGCGAAAGGTCGGTATCGGTGATAATTATGCGGTCGTTGCCGCTGTCTACTATGTAGAGCTTCTCGGTCTCGGTATCGATGAACAGGTCCATCGGGTCGAGCATCGCGCCTACGTCCGTTACCTTTTCGACTGTTTCGCCGACCTGGTCCGAAATGGCCTGGAGCTGCTCGTTGGAGTTGTATCTGGTACCCTCTCCGAGGTCTATGCCGTCAACCACTCTGTCGACCATGTATCCGGTCTGCGACGGCACCGGATCGCCCCACCAGTCGTACTGATAACCCTCATAAGGCTCATCAGCAACTATCGAGGTGGTCAGCATCGTGACTGCCATCAGCGACGCTGCCGCTGCACCGAGAATTTTTTTCTTGGTTGGCACTAAAATCATCCTTTCTGATAAATTTGGCTGAGCCTTAATCTTTAAGACCGCTGTGCGCCATAGTCTCCATAACGCTGCTCTGGCAGAATATGAACACTATCATAGGCGGCAGCATCGTGATAACCACCGCCGCGGCGGCAACGCCCGCACGGGCGATACCGGCAGCGCCGATCTGCTGCATTACGGTCGGTATCGGTTTTAATGCCTCGTTATATATGAACGAATAGCCGGTGATCTGCCATGCGCCCTGGAAAGCGAATATCAGCAGCGTCAGCCACGCGGGCTTTACGTTCGGCATAACTACCTGCCAGCATATCCTGATATGGTTAGCGCCGTCCAGCTTTGCAGCCTCTATCATGCTGTCGGGAAGCTGTCCCATGAACTGCCTCATCAGGAACAGACCCATCGGGGTAGCTATGTACGGGAGTATGATCGCAAAGTAGGTATCTATCATGCCCATTGTTGCCATTACCATGTACTGCATTATATAAAGTACGGTAGAGGTGAACAGCAGCGCGATCTCTATGATCTTGTTGAACGCTCTCACTCCGGGGAATTTCGCCTTTGACAGCGCGTATGCGGCGGATGAGGAGAACAGCAGCTGCGCCACCGTTACTACCACCGATACAAATACGGAGTTGAATACGTATCTTGAGAACGGCACCCACATGTTGGATGCGGTCGCAAGCAGATCAGTGAAGTTCTGATCGGTTATGTTTGTGACATACAGTCTCGGCGGGAACAGGAACAATTCCTCGACCGGCTTAAGTGCCTGTATGATCGACAGATAGATAGGAAACAGCATAAACAGTCCGACAAGGGTGAGCAATACGAATATCGCAATGTCGCCGCCCAGAGAACCGCCGTATCTTTTCCTTCTCTTTTTAGTTATTTTCATAACTACCTTCCTTTCTCAGAGAAAAAATCATATCGTGATCCTCCGGTTAGTCAAGATACTTGCTGAGTATCTTTTTGATACCCCAGTTTGCAAGCATCATCACGGCGAACAGGATAAAGCATATCGCCGCCGAATAACCCATCTCATAACGTATCGAACCGAAGTCGTACGCGTGCGTCATTATCGTATGCGCCGCATAGTCGGTACTCGGAAATGCCGTAAGGAAACGTCCTACGTCGCCGGCGGTGAATGAAGATACTATCTGCATTACCGCTGCGAACAGCAGCTGCGGTCCCATTGCCGGCACCGTTACCAGCAAGAGCTGCTGGGTACGGTTCTTTATGCCCTCTATAGCGCCTGCCTCGTATCTGTCCTTCGGTATACCCTGAAGTCCCGCACGAAGCGCAAGGAATCCGGCGCCCAGCGCCATCCAGAGCTGAACTATGATGACAACGCCGAGTATGTAGTTGGCGTCGGTCAGCCACTGACGTGCGCTGTTGATTATGCCGAGGTCCAGCAGGTAAGAGTTTGCTATACCGTAGGTATCGCCTGAGAATATCAGCTGCCATGTGGTATAGATGTTACCCGCAAGAGTAGGAGCGTAGAACACGAACGTGAATATCGTCTTGAGCGCTCTGGGCATTTCGTTTATCAGCCACGCGAGCAAAAAGCACAATATATAGCTCAGCGGGCCGGTGATTATCGCAAATACCAGGGTGTTCTGTATCGCCTTAAGGAATACCTCGTCCTCCAGTATCAGCGAATAGAAGTTGTCTAATCCGACAAACTGCGGAAACTGTACCATATTAAAGTTGGTAAATCCTATCGGGAGCGATATGACGACCGGTAATATGGTGAATATTGTAAAGAGTATGAAGAACGGCGCGAGCAGTAAGTATACGCTGGCGTTTCTTCTCATCTCACGCAGTGTATATCTGACCTTGCTGTCTTCGATATACCGCGTTTTTTCTTTGTTAGCCAAACCTATAACCTCCTCTTTATTTCTCGTAGCAAGAACAAATTATTTCGCTCCCGCAAGCTCTTGATATTTCCTTACAATTTCCGATTTGATCTGGTCATTGTAGCTCATCAGCGTGTATCTGGGTTCGTCTGCGTCGTTTACGACCATTCTGAACGCGTTATTGATATGTCTTGTTACGGCGTAGGAGGACGGTATGATCGGTATTTCCTTGAGCTGACTCATCTGCTCGTTTATCTTGTTGTATTCCTCGGTGGACCAAGGCAGCTGAGAAAGTGCCGCAAGGTTAGCCGTATCGAAACGTCCCATCGGGCCCATAAGCGCTTCTATCTGCTTGCCGTAGTCGGTCTGTACCTCGTCGCTGGTAAACCACTTGATGAAGTCCCAAGCCGCGGACTGGTTGGACACCTTATTAAAGATGACCGCACCGGCGCTGACGGAGTTAGCCGCATGGCTGACAGAACCGTCCGGCTGTCTTGTTCCGGGTACTACCGTGAAGTCCCACAGACCCTTGATCTCGGGGGCTGCAACGGAAAGCTGATTGTAGAAGGTGTAGTTCTGGATAAGTAACGGCATCTCGCCGGTCCTGAAACGTGAGAACGCGTCGTAGGTCTGATCGAAGCTGAATACCGTGTAGTATTTAGTCCACTGCTCAAATACTTCGATAGCGTCGTTCTCCATGAAGTTGGTAAGCTTTAAGTTCTTGATATCCTCGGTGGAAATATTCTCATAATCGGTGCTGTAAAGGTCGTCCGCGTAGATCGAAAGTCCTTTCTGGAGCATCAGCAGTATGAAAGTATTGCCCGCGTCGAATATGTTGGAGGATATGTTCTGCGGAAGTATCAGACCTACATCCAGATACTTTCTTTGCAGAGTCGGCAGCATGGTGGTAAGATCGTCCCATGTCTCCGGAGGCTCGTCAAAGCCTAACTCTTCAAGTACGTCGGTACGGTAGAACATCATCGGGAAAGTCTGCGATACCGGCAGTCCGTAAACGCCGAGGTTGTTTCCGTCGTAGTACTCGTATATCTTCATTACGTCGGTCGCGAAGCGTGAGGAAACTACCTGTTCATAATCCTTGAACTGGGTGATATCTACCAGCAGACCTCTCGCGGCAAGCTGTATCGGGAAGTCGCCGCCGATAAACAGCGCGATCTCCGGTCCCTTGCCCGCTAGGGTAGCCTCCAGTATGGAGCCCTGTACGAGGTTTATGGACGCCTCCACTCCGTCGTGGGTGTTGTTGAAGTCGTTGTCCACCAGATTCTTTACAACGGTCGCCTGGTCACGCGCGAGGGATACCCATACGTTGAGCGAGGTAGCGCTGCGGTCGGACATCGAGGTGTAATCCTCAAAGAACGAACCGATGAACGAATTGAAGCCGAACAGGAACTCGCTGAAGAAGTTGCCGTTTACCGGTGAGAATTCTTCGTGTACGGTGCCTATTTCGATATAGTCGAGCTCAAGCGGCTGTCCGCGGTAGTCACGCATCCACGCGGATACCGAGGAAATGCTGTCCTTGATGCTGGACGCCATTATCGGGATATCGCCCGGCTTATTTATACATCTTTCAAGATATATCGCCATTGTCTCAAGAGCGGCCGCCTCGGAACCCTCCTTGGTCAGCTCCTCTATGCCCGCCTTCTCTGCGCGCAGGCTGTCAACTATCCTGCGGAAAGAGGGGAGTATATCCGGTATCTTCTTTTCTACGAAGTAATCGTTGAATTCGTCGGGTGACGGACCGGTTATCATCAGTATTCTTCTGTAATACTGGTTCAGCTCAAGAATGAGGTCGTCCAGACGCTGCATTACCGCGCCTATAGAACCGGGCAGCGCCTCAAGGGTGATGGTGTGAGTTTCGCCCGCGGTGAGGTAAATATAAATGTCGTTGCCCTGCTCATCCTTGGGTACAAGACCGTACCAGTCGGGCGAGTATACAAACTGTACGTCCTCTAACTCCTTGCAGGGTACCTTGCCGTCGATGTAGATCTTCCTGTTGGAGAAGAAGCCTCTCATCGAGTTCTGCCTTGCCTTGAAGTTGAAACGGTAGTAGCCGTCGTTTTCTACCTTGAACTCATAGGTTATAGCCTGAGTGGATTTGTTCCAGGTATCCTGACCTATAGTGTTGTAACGCTGCTTGGTCGGGTGCGACGGGCTGGTCATGTATGTAGTTCTGTCGTAAGTTGCATAAAGAGTAGACGCGCTCTTATACAGAGGAGCCTCCGCCTGTAAGAATATGGTGTTGGTGCCGAGCTCCGCGTTTGCGGTGGTAAGCGCCGGAGTGTTATTTATTTCGTCCTCCGAGGGCTTTATAGTATCGTAATCCGGAAGCTCGTCATAGTTTTTGAAAGTAAACGAATGGAAAACACCGTAGGTTTTCACACCGTCAAGCTCAAGAGTATGCTTGCCTTTTTCAAGATAGAAGAAATAAGGCTCGTTGTAAAGACCCTCTTTATCCTTTATCGGATAATCTACCCAGCAGTCGTATGTAGCCTGGCCGGGTCTTAAGTCGTTATCCTTGGAATCTCTCTGGATAGTAGTCGCGTCTTTCCAGTAACGGTCAAGCGAAATGTCCTTAGCTACTAAGAACGGATAATCGCCGTCCAGCTTAAGACCTATCTCTATAACGGTGTTGGAGCTTTCATCTCCGGATATCGGATAATAAATAGCCTCAAGGTTATAAAGCCCGCTTTCTTCTACCTCAAATTCATATTTGAGGTCGAGCAGGTCGCTTTTCCATTTGAGGGTGTCGTAGTTGTCGGTATCAAGCTCCGTTTCCTCCTCAAGGAAGGTCTTGAGCTGCTGATAGCCCTCTCCGTCCGCCTTGATTATCTCAAATGCGTCGGAGGATACGCTGTCACCCGCCTTGAATTCTTTTCCGTCATAGATACCGCCGGAATAATCCGCAGCGTATAAGGTTATCTCCTTGTCGGGCTTTGTCGCACCGTCTTCAAGATAGCCGTTGTAGTAGGTGCTGTACTTGCCCTCCATACCTGTGATAACAATTCCGCTTACGCTGCTGCCGGTATTTTCTTCCGAAGTATCGGCCGATGTATCCGCAGAGGTGTCCGCAGACGTGTCCGCCTCTGCCTCGGCAAAGGAAGTAAGGCTGACAGATGACAGCAAAGCAGCAGCTGACAATATACCGGCAAGTATTCGCTTCTTTACCGTGATTTGCTTTATCGTCACAGTTAAATCCACCTTTCTAAAAAGTTTCTTTTTATGTAACCGGAGGTCTGTCTGACCGTCCGACTTAGTAAGGAAATTTATTTTTAAGCGGTTATTTCCCCGCTGTTAAGTATCGCAAAGTCTAGTTGTAATCCGAGTTGTAAACGGATATCCGTCCGTCCTCCAGCTCGACTCTGACCTTGTCTCCGCCTTTTATACCGAGCGCCTCCAGATACTCTTTCGGTATCTGCAGTCTGCCGGCTCTGTCCAGAACTACCAACTCTTCCCGCTCGCTGCTCTGGCTCATCAGCCGTTCATGCTCGGCTCTTTGCTGTTCGCTCATCTTTTCCAGTTCGTCAAACGACAGCAGCGGCGCTTTCTTACGCAGCATTTCCGTTGACGTCCTGCCGTCCCGTATCGCTACCACACGGTCGATGGACTTTGACAAATTGGTGTCGTGAGTGACTATTATAATGGTTACACCGGTCTGGCGATTGAGATCCCTGAACACGTCCAGCACCATAGCGGCGGTCTTGGTGTCCACCGCGCCGGTCGGTTCGTCCGCCAGCAGCAGGCTCGGATTGTTGGACAGCGCTATCGCTATCGCAACACGCTGCTGTTCTCCTCCGGAAAGCTGACCCAGCAGAGAATTTCTCCTGTCGCCGAGTCCCACCATCTCCAGCAGCTCTCTTGCGCGCTCCTGCCGGTTCTTATGCCCGGACAGCAGCAGCGGCATCTCCACGTTTTGTATCGCGGTAAGGTAGGGGATAAGGTTTCGCGCGTTGTTCTGCCAGACAAAGCCGACCGTTTCGCGCTTATATTTTATCAGATCCTTTTCGTCGAACTTCAGCAGGTCCTTTCCGTCTACGAACAGGCTGCCCGCCGACGGCTTATCCAGCGCGCCCAGCATGTTCAGCAGCGTAGATTTTCCGCTGCCGGAAGCTCCGACTATTCCCATAAGCTCTCCCCGATCGACCTCAAGGTCAAGCCCCTGGAGCGCCATTACCTCCACGTCGGTGGTCTTGTATATCTTTACTAAATTCTCGCACCGCACCATGATATTTTCAGGGGGTGCCAGCATTACTCTGCGCGGCATTATTCCTCCTTATCCGTGATATCGTTTTCACTGACGTCGGTAATCTCACCATCCTCCAGCGTATAAACGACGTCACACATCTCCATCATCGTGGTGTCGTGCGTGGTCATGACTATCGTCAGTCCGTCCTCGTGAGCAAGCTCTCTGAACAGGTTCATCACCGCAAGTCCCGTAGGCGTATCCAGCGCCGCGGTAGGCTCGTCGGCGAATATCAGCTTCGGCCGGTTGGCTATCGCCCTTGCTATCGCAACACGCTGCTGTTCACCGCCGGAAAGCTCGCCGGGTCGGTGGTGCATACGCTTTTCCAGTCCTACCCGTATCAGACATTCCTTTGCCCGCGCCGCCCGCTCGGAACGGGGAGCGCCGACCAGTCTCATCGCAAATTCGACGTTTTCATAAGCCGTCATGGTAGGTATCAGCGCTACCGACTGGAAAACGAACGACATCTCGTACCGCCTGAGCTTATCCGCCTGCGCGTCCGTCAGCGCCGTTATCTCCTTGCCGTCGAATATTACCTCTCCCGAAGTGGGACGATCCAGCGCGCCGAGTATGTTTATCAGCGTGGTCTTGCCGGAACCGCTGCGTCCCCTCAGTACCACCAGCTTGTCGGGCGGCACCTCCAAATTTATGCTTTTCAGCGCGTGAACCTCTGTCTTATCGTTTATCTTAAAGACACGGGAGATATCCACCGCCTTCAAAATAGGCTCCATATCTAACCTTTCACGCCGTATCCGGCTAAAAATGAAAAACTCAAAAAACACACAAACACTTTCATCTTTGCGTCACTATTATTATAACAAATTATCACCCGACTGTCAAGGTGCATAAAAAATATTTCATTTTGCACTATCTTTTTTGGGCGTTAGTGACAAGTAAATTTTTTGTTTGTGTTTTTTCATAAAAATAAATCTAAAAATTTGTATAATCCGACAGCTTTTTTTCGGTATTACACAAGATATAGTGGTTTTTTTAGTAAAAAGAACAATTTTTTAATGCTTTTTCTTAAATTTTAAGAGGTAAAATTTGCACAAGCAAATTTGTAAAATATTGTAAAAAATATTTTTTGTAACATTTGCACAATTCTTTTTATTGAATTTTTTTACTTAAATTTAAGGAAATTAAAGCGCGTTTTTCGTTTTTACAGCCCTGCTTGCTACGGAAAATTTATTTTTTCAGGCTTTCCTCCTGCTCGCTGAGTTCAGCCCAGCGATCGGTAAGTTCTTCTTCCTCGCGGCGCAGCTCATCCAGTCTGAGGGACAGCTCGGCCGCCTTTTCGTAATCGGAGGCGTTTTCCGGCTCGGACAGCAGTGCGTTTATTCGCGCGGTTTCCTCGGCTATCTGCTGTGAGCGTTCCTCCGCGCGGAGTATCGCGGTACGCAGCTTTCTAAGCTCGCTTTCCCGCTGCTTTTTCAGCTTATAGGGGTTCTCCTTTTCGACGGGTTTTTCCTGTACCGGCCGCGGCTCGGCTGCGCATACTTCAAGATAGCTGTCGTAATTGCCGTCTATGCTCTCGGTGCCGTTTTCGGTCAGCCTTATCACCCTGTCCGCCAGCTTATTTATAAGGTATCTGTCATGCGACACTATCAGCAGTGTGCCGCCGTATTCTTTCAGCGCCGTTTCCAGTGCCTCGCGGGAACGGATATCAAGGTGATTGGTCGGCTCGTCGAGCAGCAGCAGATTAGCGCCGCACATCATCAGCTTCAGCAGCGCAAGCCTTGCCTTTTCTCCGCCGCTTAAGCTGCCGACGTTCTTGAACACGTCGTCGCCCTTGAACAAAAACGACGCCATCGCGGTTCTGACCTCCGTTTCGGTGAGCCGCGGATAGCTGTCCCAAACCTCGTCTAATGCGGTCTTGCTGTTGTCAAGCTCCGACTGGGTCTGGTCGTAATATCCGTATTCTATCTCCGAGCCGAATTTGAACCTGCCGGAGTCCGCCGTTTCCCGTCCGGTAAGTATACGCAGCAGCGTAGTCTTGCCGCAGCCGTTTTCTCCGAGTATAAATATTGTTTCATTCTTTTTTATATCCAGTCCCGCGCCGGAAAATACCTTTTTTGAGCCGTAGGATTTCGACAGTCCCTCGGCGATAAGCACGTCGTTGCCGCCGCCCTGTTTACATTTGAAGCTGAATTTCACCGCCTGCGGCAGTGCGTCCGGCTTTTGGAGCGTATCGCGCAGCTTGTCCGCCGCCTTTTGCTTAGACGCGGCGGTGACGTAATTATGCGCCTGATTCCAACGCTTTTGCTGCTCTACTATCCCCTCTATCCGCTCTATCTCCTTTACCGTGCGCTCGTATGCTCTCTGCTGTGCCTCTCTCGCCTCGGCCTTAAGCTCGAGATAGCGGGTATAGCCGCCCTTATACTGCGTAAGCCTGCCGTTTTCAAGCTCTAACGTTACGTTAGTCACTCTGTCGAGAAAATACCGGTCGTGGGATATCACGATATATGCGCCCTTTCGTCCGGCGAGAAAATCCTCCAGCCACTCGCACGCCTTTATATCAAGGTGATTGGTCGGCTCGTCCAGCAGTAATATCCCGCTGTCCGACAGCAGTAATTTGGCAAGCTGAGCCTTGCTTTTCTGCCCGCCGCTAAGCGCGCTTACCGGTTTATACAATTCTTCCTTTTCAAAGCCGAGTCCCGTCAACGCCGAAGCGGCGCGCGCCTTATAGGTAAGACCGCCCTCCCGCTCAAAGCGCTCACGCAGCCTCATCTGCTCGGTAAGCGTCGCGTCGTCCCTGTCGCCGGTATCTATTTTAAGGTTTATCTCGGCAAGCTCGTCCTCAAGCTCGATAAGCGGGCGGAATACCTCCAGCACCTCATCGTAAAGCGAGCGGCTGCCGTCCGATAAAATATACTGCTCCATATAGCCTATCCGCACGCCCTGCGGCAAAGTGACTGTGCCGGTCTCGGGATCAAGCTCGCCGTTTATCAGCCTGAACAGCGTGGTCTTGCCGCAGCCGTTCACTCCTACCAGTCCGGCGCGCTCGCCGTCCTCTAATTTGAAGCCGACGTCGGAAAACAGCGTTTCCCCTCCGAAGGATACGGAAAGCCCCGATACGTTCATTACCGTCATATCGTTCCTCCAAAAAAATCGTGCCGAAGATCGTTCGGCACGATGTTAATGTTTTATTGCTTTATTTTGTCGGGCTTGTACGCGTCGAGAGCCGCGTTGTTAAAGTCTGTCGCGTATTTCTCGGCTATGCCGTCCAGTACGCCCTCAAACTCCTCGTCCTTCATCAGATGAAGTATGCCGGAACGGTTGTTCTCAAACCAATCGTCGCGGTCGAGCAGCTTTTTGCGCATTACCACATAATAAGTGGTATCGGTCTTGTAAACGCCGCCCTCGTCATCCTTCAGATCGAACAGGTACTTCATCATGTTTTCGTCGTAAGAGGTGCTGTCCTTAGCAAGCAGCGTTTCGTGGTCGTGCTCCTCCTCTTCCTCCGGAACATCGGTAGAATCGCCCGCGGTCACTTCCGAAGTCTCGGAAGACGTGGTATCGGAGCTTGTATCCTCCTTATCCTCCTCGGCGGCCGCTTTCTGCTCTGCCACGAAATCCTCGTAATCGTGATATACCTCGTCGTAATCCTCGCCGTCCTCAAGGCGCTCAAAGTAACCGTTGGCAAGCTCTTCCATCTTCTTCTTGCCCTCGTCGGTCTCTATCTTGCTGCCGTCGCCCTCGGTAAGGCTTACCGCTATCATCTGGAATCTGCCGTAGTTATCCTCATAGTAGGTCTTGATGTCCTGCTCGTCGGTGGGAGTAACGCCGTTTTCTTCATAATAATGATCGAACAGCTTGTCGTTCATCATTCTCGCCATCTCGACCTCCTGGTAAGAGGCGCGGCTTATTCCCATACCCTCGTAATATTCTCCGTAGGTCTGACCTAAGCTGTACATGCCGTAATAGGTCATCTCGGTATCCCACATTTCGGTGATGGAATCCTTAGTCTCGGCGATCTCGGTGTCGTTAAGCTCCAGTCCCAGCTCGGCAAAATGCCTTTGGATAGCGATATGGCGCTTGATATAGCCCATGGTGCGCTCTTCAACATACTGGTTATACGGCTTTTCCTGCACGTTGTAATTGGAATAGCTGAAATTTTCTATATCCGACGCAGACTGACCGAGTTCTTTTAGCTGATCGTCTATCTCGCTGTTAGCCTCGGATATCGCCTGAAGCTCGTACATGAGGTAAACTCCGGCGCGTATGTTCTCCCCGTCGATAGTTCCTACAGAGGTTATATCCGCACAGCCCGCCGTGGATATTGCTACAGCGCAGGCGACTGCCAGCGCAGCGACGCTTTTGACAAATTTGTTCATGATAAATTCTCCTTTTTATGATAACGCTTCACAAGAGTTACGCATTAGCGCAGCACAGCACCCAGCGCTTCCAGTGCCTTAAGCACCTTTGCCACCGACGCGTCCGCCTCTTCGTCCGTAAGCGTTGCATCCTTTTTCCTGAAAGTCAGCGTGTAGGAAAGGCTCTTTTTGCCGTCCGGCACCTGTTCTCCCTTATATACGTCAAAGAGCTTTACCGATTCAAGGTGTTTAGCGCTTTTCTTTATCGCCGAAACAAGCTCTCCGTTAGCCGTATCTTCATCACAAACGACGCTGATGTCTCTGGTCGCCGCCGGGAATTTGGGCAGCGGCGAATATCTCACGTCTTCGCTTATGCTCTGTTCCAGACCGTCGAGATCTACCACCGCGCAGTATACCTCCGCTCCCACGCCGAACGCCTTTGCCGCTCTCAGATGTATCTGTCCCAAGCGCGCTATCTCCGCGCCGTTTACCATTACAACGGCACATCTGCCGGGATGATATACCGGGTCGTCCGTGCAGGAGGTAAACTCCGCGTTCTGTACGCCGAGCTTTGTGAGCAGCTCCTCTACCGCGCCCTTTAGCGTGAAGAAATCCTCATTCGCGCCGTATAATCCGTAACAGAGATAGTCCTTTTCGGTCGGGAGCTCGTTCTTGCCGTTGGGGAAATACGCGCGCGCAGTTTCAAAGAACCTTGCCGCAAGGCTGCGGTTGTTGTAATTTCTCCTTATTACCTCCATCATAGAGGTGAGCGGGCTGGTCCTCATCACCGAGGTGTCCTCGCCCAGCGGATTGCGGATAACGACGCTGTTCCTGTCCTGCTCTCTCATGCCGAGCAGCTCGTAATCCTTAGGGGAAATAAAGCTGTAGGTCATTATCTCGTAAAATCCCATAGATAATGACAATGCCGTCGCCCTGTCCTCTAACTTCTGACGCGGGGTGCGCTTGCCCTGTCCGGACAGCATAGGCACGGTGGAGGCTATGTTGTTGTAGCCGTATATCCTTGCCACTTCCTCCGCTATGTCGCAGTCAAGGTGCATATCTATCCTGGTAGGCGGCACGATAAGCTCGTCGCCCTCTATACCGAAGCCCAGCCGCTTTAATATCGAGCGCTGCTCCTCCGGGGAAATATTTGACCCTAAAAGCTCGTTCACTCTGTCGTAGTCGAGCTTTAACCGCTCCGGCTCGTATTCGCCGCTCTTTGCGTCTATAATGCCGTCTACTATCTCGCCGCAGCCGAGCAGGTCTATCAGCTCCAGCGCCCTTTTAAGCGCTTTTTCCGCGTTTACGGGATTGAGTCCCTTTTCAAATCTTGAGCTTGCCTCGGTGCGCTCGCCCACCTTCTTTGCGGTGCGCCTTACAGATACTCCGTCAAAGCAAGCCGCCTCAAATACCACCGTAGTTGTATCGTCCATGATCCCGCTGTGTTCTCCGCCCATTACTCCGGCGATAGCTATCGGCTTTTTGCCGTCCGCGATTATCAGCATCTCCTCCGAAAGCTGTACCGGCTGAGCCATTTCGTCCAGCAGCTTTAAGGTCTCGCCCGCCTTGGCGTTTCTTACCGTGATGGTATTATCCTCTACATAGCGCAGATCGAACGCGTGCATCGGGTGACCGTATTCCAGCATGACGAAGTTTGTGATGTCCACCAGATTGTTTATCGGACGAACGCCGCTCGCGCGCAGTCTTCTTGCCAGCCAGCGGGGAGAGGGCGCTATCTTTACGTTCTTCACCATAGCCGCCATATAGCGCGAGCAAAGCTTGGGGTTTTCCACCTTTACGGTAAGCTCGTCGTTTATATTCCCGCCCGCGGTCTTATACTCGGGCTCTTTGTAATTGAGCGGGGTATCGAACACCGCCGCGGCCTCCTGCGCAAGTCCCAGAACCGAAAGGCAGTCGGGGCGGTTGTTGGTTATCTCAAATTCCACTATCTCGTCGTCTATTTCCAGTGCCTTGACAATATCCATGCCGGGGGTCATATTGTCAACGTCGGGGTCGTCGTTTAAGATAAGTATGCCGTCGTCCGCCACCGGATAGGAAAAATCTCCCGGGGTAAGTCCCAGCTCCGCGTAAGAACACATCATGCCGTTGCTTGCCACTCCGCGCAGCTTGCCCTTGGTTATCTTCGTGCCGTCGGCGAGCGTGCTGTTGTGCATACAAGCGGGTACTATCGCGCCGGGAAACAGGTTCTGCGCCGCGGTGACTATCTGCACCGGCTCGTCCTGTCCCGCGTCAAGCTGACATACCCACAGCTTTTCACTGTCCGGATGACGCTCAAGGCTTATCACCTTAGCCACTACTATATTGGAAATAGGGGCGCTCATGCTGCGGTAGGTCTCCACCTTAGAGCCGCCCATCGTCATTTTGTCGGCAAATTCCTTTATCGGCATATCGGCTTTAACGTAATCGTTAAGCCATTTCATTGAAAGATCCACTTTATTATCTCCTGTTCTTTATCTGAATTGACTTAAAAATCTTATATCGTTCTCGTACAGCAGTCTAAGGTCGTCGATATTGTATCTCATCATCGCGATACGCTCAAGACCTATGCCGAACGCAAAGCCGCTGTATTCATTCGGGTCGATGCCGCAGTTTATAAGCACCTGCGGGTGTACAAGGCCGCTGCCCAGCATTTCTATCCAGCCCTCGCCCTTGCACAAAGCGCAGCCCGCTCCGTGACATTTGAAGCACTGGAGGTCCACCTCTGCGGACGGCTCGGTATAGGGGAAATGGTGCGGGCGGAATCTCAGCTTGATATCCTCGCCGTACAGCCTTTTTGCAAATATCTCCAGCGTGCCTTTAAGGTCACCGAAGGTTATCTTTTTATCTACCACTAATCCCTCACACTGATGGAATATCGGCGAGTGAGTAGCGTCTATCGTATCACGTCTGTAAACTCTGCCGGGACTGATTATCGCAATAGGCGGAGCCTGTTTCAGCATGGTCCTTATCTGTATAGAGCTCGTCTGTGTGCGAAGCAGGGTCTTGTCCGTGATGTAGAAAGTGTCCTGCTCATCGCGGGCGGGGTGTCCCTCGTCAGTCAACAGCATATCGAACACGTACTTGGTCTCCTCCACCTCGGGGCCGTCTACTACGGTATAGCCCATTCCGCGGAATATCTCCTTAAGATCGTCCAAAACTATATTCAGCGGGTGGCGTGAACCGGTAAGACTTTGTTTGCCCGGAAGCGTGACGTCTATCTTTTCCGCGCTGAGCTTTGCGTCAAGCTCGGCGGCTTTAAGCTGCGCATTCTTCGCGTTTATCGCCTCGTCCAGCGCCTGGCGCACGGAGTTTGCAAGCTGTCCCATAGCGGGGCGTTCCTCGGCGGAAAGGCTGCCCATGGATTTAAGTATCGCGGTAAGCTCTCCTTTTTTGCCGAGATATTTAACACGCAGCGCGTCAAGGTCTTTTATGCTGCCGCAATCGGATATTGCCGACAGCGCCTCTTTTTCTATATTCTGCAATTGCTCTTTCATTAGTTTTCTTCCTTATTTATAACTTTTATTTTCAACGGGATACGGCAAGCCGTAAAGCCGTCAAATGCGGCAGAGCTGCTATGCTCCACGGATACCGCCCCCTTTCGGCTTTTACAGGCATAAACCTGCATACTAATCTATTATAACAGAATTGTAAGGCTTTTGCAAGTCCTAAATCCGTATTTTGCATATTTTTTGCGGTATAATTCCGCCGCGCGGTTGATTTTTCTCACAAAATATGGTAATATATATACAAAACTACGGAGGTGATAATATGCCGTTTATAAACGTAACGACAAATGTAAAGCTGCCCGCCGAAAAGTGCGAGGAGATAAAATCCGCGCTCGGCAAGGCGATAACCGCGATCCCCGGCAAAAGCGAAAGCTGGCTGATGGTAGGGCTGGAGCCGGAATACACGCTGTATTTCAAAGGCTCGAACGCTCCCGCCGCAATAGCCGAGGTAAGCGTGTATGGTTCTCCCTCGTCCTCGTCGCTGAACGTGCTTACCGGAAAGATAACCGATATCCTTTCCGACAGCCTTTCGATCAGTCCCGACCGAATTTATGTAAGCTACAGCGCTACCGGCGACTGGGGCTGGAACGGTCAGAATTTCTGACAAAATACAAATAAAAGACCGTGGTCCAAACGCCACGGTCTTTTAGATTCAAAACATTGTCCTTCGGCTGTTTTCAGCCTCACATAAGTAAAATTACTTACTTATTCTTCTTCTTAAGAACTATACCGCTTACGGTAAGAGCGCCTGCTGCGAGAGCTGCGGGAACTACGGTAAGAACAACACCGGTAGTCGGGTTGTTGGGAGTGCCGCTGGAAGCTCCGGGTGCAGCATCAACGTCAGCTGCGAAAGCTGCGGTGGAGCAAGCTGCTATAGCAGCGATGCAAGCGATAGAAGCAAGTATCTTTTTCATTTCTTTATCCTCCTGAACTTATCTTTTTCATTCGATCAATTAAGCAGTCTGTCTGTCCGTTCAAAAAGTTTCAATCTATTTTATTTTTTTCGGTTTTTTCTGCTTACATTTGCGCAGTCTTGACACATTGAGAAAAAGTTTCACTTTTTGCAAAAAAATTTTTCAAAAAAAATCCCTCCGGTAAAACCGAAGGGTAGCAGCTCAAGCTGCCGCTTATTTTATCCAAAGGGCAAACCCCGTGTACAAAATAAGCCTGTTGTAATCAGACTGTTATTATTATGCCGTTTGCCAAAAAGCTCAGTCGATCTCGACCATTACCTTCTGGTTGTATCTTACAGCGCCGGCGCGCATTATAGTACGGATAGCCTTGGCGATCCTGCCCTGCTTTCCTATAACGCGTCCCATGTCATCGGGGGCAACATGAAGATGATAAACGGTAGTACCCTCCTCGTTCGGCTCGTCAACGGTAACTTCTATCGCCGACTTGTCGTCAACAAGCTCCTGTACCATAGCAATAAGCAATTCTTTCATAACGTTTCCTTTCATAAAACAGCGTCAAAGCTGTTTGCCAGCTTGATCTTCTTTCTTTTATTTCTTTTCTTCGCTGATCTTTATCAGCTTGTTTACCGTATCGGTGGGTTTAGCACCGTTTGCGATCCATTTCTTTACCTTATCCATATCCATGGATATAACAGACGGCTCCTTGGTGGGGTCGTAGTAGCCTACTTCCTCAATAAAGCGTCCATCTCTCGGATATCGTGAATCCGCTACGACGATCCTGTAGAACGGGTTTTTCTTAGCGCCCATTCTCCTGAGTCTGATTTTTACCATTTTGTCACCTCCCGCTGTCAATTTTTTGTATTTTAACCTTGCGGATAAAATCCTTATCACATTCCGGGAAATCCGCTCATCCCGCCCATCGGGAATTTAGGCAGTCTTCTTTTCTTTCCGCGAAGTCCGCCCATCTGCTTTACCATCTTCTGCATAGCGTCATACTGCTTTAACAGCTGATTGACGTCCTCTACTCTGGTACCGCTTCCCGCGGCGATACGGCGTTTTCGCTTGGCGTCTATCAGCGACGGGCGCTCCCGCTCCGCTTTAGTCATGGAGGAAATGATAGCCTTGGTACGGTACATCTTCCGCTCGTCTATGTCCTCCTCCTTTATCTTTCCGCCTACGCCCGGCAGCATCTTTACCAGCGAGGATATGCTGCCCATTTTTTCTATCTGCTCAAACTGGGCGTAAAGGTCGTTCATATCGAATTTATTTTCCTTGAGCCGCTTTGCGAGCCGCTCCTGCTCCTTTTCGTCCACCGTCGCTTTCGCCTTGTCGATAAGCGAAAGCACGTCGCCCATGCCGAGTATCCTGTCAGCCATGCGATTGGGATGGAATTGCTCAAGCTCGTCTATCTTTTCGCCTACTCCGGCGAATTTTATCGGCTTTCCGGTCACTGCAAGGACCGACAGCGCCGCGCCGCCTCTGGTGTCGCCGTCCAGCTTTGTAAGGACAACGCCGGTAATATCCAGCAATTCGTTAAAGCTCTTGGCTACGTTCACCGCGTCCTGTCCTGTCATGGAGTCCACCACCAGCAGTATCTCCTGCGGGGATACCGTCTGTTTGATGTTTTTCAGCTCATCCATAAGCTGCTCGTCGATATGCAGACGGCCTGCCGTATCCAACAGCACAACGTCGTATCCGTTGTCCTTAGCGTAACGCACGCCCTCCTGCGCCACCTTTACCGGGTCGGTCTGACCCAGCTCGAACACCGGAGCGCCCGCCTTTTCGCCTACTATCTTAAGCTGTTCGATAGCGGCGGGACGGTAGATATCGCAGCCCACCAGCAGCGGACGGCGGTTCATGCCGCGCAGATACTTCGCAAGCTTTGCGCTGTGCGTGGTCTTGCCCGCACCCTGAAGCCCGCACATCATTATAACGCACGGAGGCTTTGACGGAAAGCTGATATGTGAGGATTCCCCGCCCATAAGGTTTATAAGCTCGTCGTGAACTATGTCTATCACCTGCTGCGCCGGAGTGAGGCTGTTCATTACCTCGCTGCCGACAGCGCGCTCGCTGACCTTTGCGACGAAGTCCTTTACCACCGGAAAGCTTACATCCGCCTCCAGCAGCGCCATCTTTACCTCGCGCATCGCGTCCTTTACGTCCTTTTCGTTCAGCTTGCCGTGATTTTTCAGCTTGCCGAACACCTTGCCGAGCTTGTCGGAAAGTCCCTCAAATGCCATACCGTCACCTCCTTTAAGAATAGATTATGTTCCTTATTTTTTCTACCAGCCGCAAAATTTCGCCGCGCTGAGTTAAGCTTATGCCCTCGGCGGCCCTTTCCAGCTCGTCTAAAGCGTCGGATAGTTCCTTATGCCGTTTAGCGCAACCCAAAGCCTCCTCCAGCCGGAGAAGATACTCCTGCGCGCCGGTTATGCTCTTATGCACGCCCTGACGGGTAATGCCGTTGTTCTCGGCTATCTCCGCCAGTGAAAGATCATCGTTGTAATACGCGCTAAGCGTATCGTACTGCTTTTCGGTAAGCATTGCTCCGTATATATCCAGCAAAACGGCGTTGTCGAGATTTTTTGCCATATACGCTCCTTTATCGATCGGCGGCTTTATCGCTCTGAACAGTATTAAGTGCGGTGTAATCTATTTTTGGTTTACACCCTGCCTTATCTATTATACACATTTTTTTCCGCTTGTCAAGTGTATCTGAAAAATTATTTTCCTTTTACCAGTCCTACTATCATTTCGACGGTATCCTCCGCGTGCTCGGCGCAGTCTACGGTGAGATCCGCGTACCTTTCATAATACGGGGCGCGCTGTGTCAAAATATCGCTTATGCTTTCCCCTTTTTTGCAGGCGATGCCGCGGGTCTTTATGTTGGTGAGCCGGCGTACCAGCTCGTCTGTAGGGACTTTCAAATATATACATATCCCGTCTTCTTTTAGGCTGTCCATTCCCCTATCGGAAAACACCGCCGAACCTCCGGTAGCTATTACCGTGCGGTGAAGCTTTACCGACAGCAGCGCCTGTTCCTCCGCCGCTAAAAAGCCGTCCAGCCCGTCGGTATCTATTATGCTTTGCAAAGGCCTGCCCTGCTGCTTTTGTATCACAAGATCGGTGTCGCAAAAATCATAAGCAAGACTTTTTGCAAGCAGTACGCCCACCGTGCTTTTACCCGCGCCGGGCATACCGATAAGTATTATATTATCCATTTTTATCCTTTCAAGCGCTTTGCTGGATATAAGTCCAGCCGTTTCCTATATCCTCGTAAGAAGATCCCTCGGCTTCATTAACTTTTCCGTAGGCAAGCCGCTTCGTGCCGCTTTTATTAAAATCGAAATACACCGCGCCGTCCGCTTTGCTTATCCCCCAGCAGTAGCCGTGACAAAGCACATCCACGCTTTCCGAAAGCTTTTCCTTTATCGCCCGACTGTTTTCGTCGTACTCTATCAGGGATTTTTCAAATATTCCCTTTCTGGTGACGGTTATCGTAAAATCCCCGCAGGAAAGCGCCTCGGCGGTTATGTCGCTAAGTATCGAGGAATACTTCTCCTTTACCTGCAATATCTCGCCGCGCTCAAACTCGGTCATACCCGCTCTGAGCAAAATGTCCCGCAGAAAGAACGAGCCTATCAGCAGTATCAGCGCCGCCGCTATTATAATAAAGGTTATCAGCTTTTTCTTCGTCGTTTTTTCTTTCGCCATTTTTATATCCCCTTGTCATTGTTAAGCGTCTCCAGCACGGCTTTAAGAACACCGAGCGGCTTTTCATTCTCCGACATCACCACCTTAAAGCAGGGCTTTCCGGTGAGGTTCAGCAATAACCTCTTGCCGAATTTGCCGGACAGCGAGGATATTTTCAGCATCATGCCCCTGTCGGTATTGCCGAGGTAGAACACTATCGCGTCGCCGCTTTGTATTATCTCGGTCATATCCAGCTGCTGCGCCATATGCCTTAGCCGCGCTATCTCTACAAGTCCCTGCACCGTCGCGGGCAATTCTCCGTAGCGGTCGATAAGCTCGTCGGTAACGTCGTAAGCGTCCTCGGTATTTTCTATACGCGCTATCTTGCGGTAGCAGTCTATCCTTTGCGCCTGATTGGAAATATAATCCTCCGGTATGAACGCGTCCGCCTTGATGTCGATAAGGCATTCCGGCTTTATCTCCACCTTTTCACCGCGCTGCTCCGCGATAGCCTCGTTAAGCAGCTTGATATACATATCATAGCCCACCGTTTCAAGATGTCCCGACTGGCTCTGTCCGAGTATAGAGCCTGCGCCGCGTATCTCAAGGTCTTTCATAGCTATCCTAAAGCCGGAGCCGAACCGCGTAAATTCCCGTATCGCCTCCAGTCGGCGGACCGCTATCTCGGTCAGCATTTTGCCGCGCTTAAAGGTAAAATACGCGTACGCTCTGCGCCCCGTCCTGCCGACTCTGCCTCGTAACTGGTGCAGCTGCGCAAGCCCCATGCGGTCGGCGTTTTCTATAACAAGAGTGTTTACGTTAGGCACGTCCACGCCGGTCTCTATTATAGTGGTGCAGACAAGTATTTCTATCTGTCCCTCTATCAGCCGCCGCCAGACGTCCATCAGCTCTTCCTCGCCCATTTTGCCGTGGGCGATGCCTATCTTAGCCTGCGGCACCATTTTTTGCACCTCTGCCGCGCAGGAATATATGCTCTCTACCCGGTTATGCAGGTAGTACACCTGACCGCCGCGCCTTAATTCCTTATTTATCGCCTGAGTGATAACTCCGCGATCGTACTCGGCGACGTAGGTAGTCACCGGATGACGGTCGCCGGGCGGCGTTTCTATCACGCTCATGTCGCGTATGCCGGACATCGCCATATTGAGCGTGCGCGGTATCGGGGTAGCGGACAGGGTAAGTATATCCACCTGCGGGTGGGATTCTTTCAGCTTTTCCTTATGATTGACGCCGAAGCGCTGTTCCTCGTCTATCACGACCAGACCGAGATCGAAAAATTTAACGTCGTCCTGAACCAGCCGATGAGTTCCGACGATTATATCTATATCGCCCTCCTCCAGCTTTTTGAGTATCAGCTTTTGCTCTTTGGGAGAACGAAAGCGCGACAACATCTCCGTCTTTACGTCAAAGCCCTCCATGCGCTTTAGTATCGTCTGATAGTGCTGCCATGCCAATACGGTGGTAGGCACGAGTATCGCGCACTGCTTACCGTCCTCCACGCATTTGAACGCGGCGCGCAAAGCGACCTCCGTCTTGCCGAAGCCGACGTCCCCGCACAACAGCCGCTCCATCGGGACGGTCTTCATCATGTCGCTTTTTATCTCGCTGACGCAGCGAAGCTGATCGTCCGTCTCCACATAGCTGAAATGATTTTCAAATATCTCCTGCCGTTCATCGTCGGGGGAGAACGCGAAGCCCTCCAGCTTCATACGCTTTGAGTACAGCGCGATAAGCTCCGTCGCCATCTCCTTTGCGGCGGTCTTTGCGCGGGATTTGGACTTTTTCCACGCGTCGGTGCTGAGTTTATTGAGCTTTACGCTTTCCTTTTCCCCGCCGCCTATATATCTTGAAATAAGATCGAGCTGCGTCACCGGAACATACAGCACGTCGGTCCCCGCGTATTTTATCTTGATATAATCCTTTGATACCTTGTCCGCGGTGAGCTTCTGCACGCCCTCGAATATTCCTATGCCGTAAGAATTATGCACCACAAGATCCCCCTGCGATATCTCGTCAAGGCTGTGCAGTCTGCCCTTGCGGTTAGCTTTTGATAAGGGTGTGGTGCGTGTGACCGCGGCGGCCGCGCGGGTCATCACCGTAAGCCTGCTTTCGGTATATTCAAATCCGGCGGTCAATGTGCCGGGCACTACCGTTATCTTCTTTGCGTACAGCTTTTTCGGCTTGTCGGAATAATCTGCGGGAAAGCCGTCGTCCCTTAAGTCCTGAGCTAACAGCTTAGCGGATTTTTCCGTACCGGAAAATATCACCACCGAATAATTGGACTTCATGCGGCTTTTCAGCTCCTCGTGCAGCAGACGGTATTCGCCGCTCCACGGGGCAAGCTGGTTTGCCTTAGCGGATATCAACGAGGCAAGCTGCAAGCCGCCGCCGCGTAAAAAGGTATCCATATACAGCTTTGCTTTAGCGGCGCGCTCGTTATATTCCGCGCGGGTGAGTAAATACTTATCCAGCCCGCGGGTAAGCACTCCGTCCTCGGTCAACAGCTTTAAGTCGTCGGTATGCGCCGCATAAGCCGCCCTCGCGCTCTCCGCGGAGGCAAAGGTCTCGCAGATTATAAGCGCGCCGGCGTAATCGAACACGCTTTCCGGCTTGTCATAGCACAGCGGGTAATATCTTTGCAGGCAGGATACCTCCACCCCGCCGGAAAGTCTTTCTATATCCGCGCGTATGCGGGATAACGCCCTATCGTCGGAAATTTTCCTGCGCGATACCCTGTCGGCAAATTCGCCGAGCTTTTTTGCCATCTGCTCCCGACTGTCGAATATCACCTCGCCGCAGGGAGTGACGGTAACGCTTTTCACGGTATCTATCCTGCGCTGAGTTTCAAGGTCGAATGAGGACACGGTGTCTATCTCGTCGCCCCAAAGCTCTATCCTGACGGGATACTCCCCGTTTACCGGATATATATCGGCGAGCGCGCCGCGAAAGGAAAACTGTCCCTTTCCCTCTATCATGTCGCATCTGGTATATCCCAAAGCTATCAAAGACTTTGCCAGCTCGTCAAGGCTCACCTCGTCGCCCGGCGCAAGGGTCAGCGTATGAGCTTTCAGCACGTCTTTCGGCACGGTGAGCTGCACAGCCGCCTCCGCCGAGGAAATTATTATCTTCGCGCTGCCTGACAAAGCCGCCCATAGCGTTTCTATCCTGCGGTAGGAATACTCCGCCGACTGCGCCTCGGTATCGGCAAGCAGCATATCCCCCGCCGGGAATTGGTATGCTCCGCCGCCGTGCATGGTGTTTATATCCGAGGTAAGGCGCGCGGCCTCCGCCTCGCTTTCCGCTATAACAAGCAGAGGAAAGTTAAAGTTCTCGTCCGCTGCCGCCGCTAAAAAATGCGCCTTGTGTATATGCGAAAGGCCCGTCACCAGCATAGGGACGGGGTCGCTTGAACTTATATGCTCTATCGCCGCGCGGTATTCGTGCAGCGTATGAGCCATTTCATTGAATATCTCCATATCGATTCCTGTCAATTGAATTTATTCATAGCCTCGTTTATTTTGCCGCTTACGATGAGCTCGGCCGCGGCTGCCGCGTTTTTAAGCGCAGCTTCCAGCTTTTCTCCCTCTTCTTTTTTGAAGCGGGAAAGCACCCAATCCGCCAGCGGATAATCGGGGTGAGGCTTTGCCCCGACGCCTATCCTTATGCGGGAAAAGCTGTCGCTGCCGGTAAGGTAGATTATGCTTTTCATGCCGTTATGGCCGCCGTCGCTGCCCTTTTGCCGTATCCTTATCCGGCCTACGTCCAGCGCGATGTCGTCGTATATGACCGTCATATTATCCGGCGTGAGCTTGTAAAACTCCAGCGCCTGCACTACCGCCTCTCCGCTGTTGTTCATAAAGGTGGAGGGCTTTAACAGCAGACAGCGCCGACCGCCGAACATAACGTCGGCAGTCAGCGATTTGAATTTTAACTTTTTTATCTGCACGCCGATTTCCTCGGCTATGACGTCCATCGTCATGAAGCCCGCGTTGTGGCGGGTATCCTCGTACTGCGTGCCGGGATTTCCCAGCCCGACTATTATATGCTCCGGCGCGCCTGTTTTTTCTTCTTTTTTCTGCGCGTCGAGCTTTGCAAAAATATCAAATATACTCATTATATTTTAACGGAAATACGCCTCCGCCAGTTTTTTCAGCTTCTTAGCCTGAGCTGCCGACGGTATAGATTTTAGCCGCCAGCACCAGTTCCCGCCGAGGGTGGAGGGGGTGTTCATCCTAGCCTTTTTCCCCATGCCCAAAACGTCCTGCATAGGTACTACCGCAAGCGCGGAGGGGCTTTGATATATGCTGCGTATAAAGCTCATGTTCTTTTTTTGGAATATCGAAGCGCCGATATAGCTCCTTGCCATTTTCGCCGCCGGCGAGGACGCCGAACGGTACCAGCCCATTATCGTATCATTGTCGTGAGTGCCGGTATAGCATACGCTGTTTTTCGGATAATTATGCGGCAGGTGAGAATTATCGCTGTGCTCGTTGTTAAAGCCGAACTGCAATACCCTCATGCCGGGAAAACCACTCTTTTTGAGCAGTACCTTCACGCTGTCGAAAATGTCGCCGAGATCCTCCGCGATGATGTTGACCTCGCCCAGCTCTTTTTTTACGGTATCGAACAATTTCATGCCCGGGCCTTTCCGCCAGTCGCCGTATTCGGCGGTCTTTGCGTCGGCGGGTATAGCGTAATAGGTGTCGAACGCGCGGAAGTGGTCTATCCTTACGATATCGAACAATTTCATAGCATGGTCTATCCGGCTTAGCCACCAGTCAAAATTATCCTTTTCCATACGCTCCCAGTTGTACAGCGGATTTCCCCAAAGCTGACCGGTCGCCGAAAAATAATCCGGCGGCACTCCCGCTACCAGAGTCGGCTGAAGCTCTATATCCATAGTGAACATGGTGGGGTTTGCCCAGACGTCGGCGCTGTCCATCGCGGCATATATCGGTATATCGCCGATGATCCCGATGCCGTTCTTTTCGGCGTAGGCTCTCAGCTTCTTCCACTGGGTAAAGAATATATACTGAACGAACCGGTGATATTTTATCCTGCCCGCCAGCTCCTCGCGTGCCTTTTTCATAGCCTCCGGCTTGCGGTGTCTGATGTCCCTGTCCCAGGTCAGCCACGACTTAAGCCCGTTTTGCTCCTTTATCGCCATGAACAGCGAGTAATCCTCCAGCCACCACGCCTGTTCCTGTACGAATGCAAGGTAAGCCACGTCCTCCGAAAAATTGGAGAACGCCTTTTCCAGCAGCTCGTTTTTCTGGGCGATGACCTTTTCGTAATCCACCGAGCAGGGGTCCTCGCCGTACTCTCTGCCCTTTATGTCCTCTCTGGCGAGCAGTCCCATTCCCGCCAGCTCCCAAAGGTCGATGAGCAGCGGATTTCCGGCAAAGGCAGAGGGCGACTGATAGGGAGAATCCCCGTATCCGGTCGGATTTATCGGCAGCACCTGCCAGTATTTCTGTCCCGCCGCTTTCAGCCAGTCGATAAGATCATACGCCGGCTTGCCTAAAGAGCCTATGCCCTCGTTGGACGGCAGGCTGGTTATATGCAGCAGTATCCCGCAGCTTCGCTCCATGCCTATCACCTCCGTAATTTATCCGTCGTTTCTGTCGGTGCGGAACGGCGCGGCGGGTATACCGTTCTTCCCGTACAGCGCCACCTTAGAATAATTTGTCCATAAATAGCGCAGATACAGCGGCTCTTTGACCTCGTCCGCGCTTACGGTTATCGTGTTGTCCTGATTTATCGCCGCTTTTGCGGGATAGAATTTCTTATCCTCGCCGGCAAGCTCAAAGCCGGTAAGCCCGTTTTCTCCGCGTATCTCAAAGCCGTTTTCGGCATGGCGGAAGTATACGCGCATGGTCTCCCCGTCCGGTACCGCCTTATCGTATATCGGACCGAACGCGTCTATAGACTTATCGCCGTACACCTGATACATCGCCTGCAAATACAGTCTGTGACCTACCGGCAGCTTGTTCTTCGGGTGTATCTCGTTGAATTCTCCGCAGTCGATTATTACCGCGATACCGGTATTCTTCACCGTGTCATATACTCTCATCTGCGCCTCGCGGATAACGCACCAGTGCTTGTAATCGGGATCAGCCTCGTAGCGGTGCATAGGCAGCTGCACAAAGATAAACGGCAGCTCGTCGTCGCCCCAGTCGTCCCGCCATAACTGTATCAACGCCTTGAACAGCTTGAAATAAGTATTCGGACGGTTGTCGTCGGTCTCTCCCTGATAGTATATGAAGCCCTTTATCGTATACGGGCATACCCTTTTTATCATGCTGTCGTAAAGCGCCGTCGCATGGAACGGGTTCATCGGGCAGAGCGGGCCGGGGTAAAGATTAGGGCCGCAGTATTCGCAGACCTCGTCCCAGCTTGCCTTGGGGTTCTTCGCGTATACCTCCTGGGATTTTGCAAACCACGCCTTATCGTATTCTATATAGTCCTCATATTCCTTTTTAAGCTGCTCGTCGGTCTTGCCGGCTATCGCGTTATCGTAATCGTCAAGGTACGCCTTAGTGTCGATATCCCTCTCCAGCGACTCGCGGCTCATCCAGTAGCTTGCGCTGGTGCCGCCCCAGTTACAGCCGATTATCCCGACGGTAACGCCCAGCTTTGCCGCAAGCTCGCGCGCGAAGAAATATCCCACCGCGCTCCAGCATTTAGCGCTCTCGCTGTTAAATTCGCTCCAGCCGGTGTTTTCCTCGTCGGCGAAAAACTTTTCGTCCATGACGCAGTTTTTCTGGGTATAGTAATATCTGACGTTGGGGTCCTTGTCGGTTTCGAGCGTTTCCTTGCCGTTTGTGCAGTTCTGAAGCTCCAGCTCCATGTTGGATTGTCCGCCCGCGAGCCATACCTCGCCCACCATAACGTTGGTAAAGGTAAAGGTATCTTTCCCGTCGCTAAGCGTCATCTCATACGGTCCGCCCGCCGGCATAGGGGGAAGCAAAACGCACCATTTTTCCTCCCTTACCCGCGCGGATACCGTATTACCGCAAAACGTCACGGTGACTGTATCGCCGTTATTGCCGCCGCCGAAAATTTTTACGTCCTTTTCCCGCTGTAATACCATGTTGCTGCTGAATACCGCAGCCGCTTTGAATTTCGCCATATATACCGTCCTTTCGTTTGTTATCATGTAGGAATTTTGCGGCGCTCGTCATCGTATAAAGATAACGTCTGTTCGTCGCATAACTGTGCGGTTCGGCACACCGTATAGCCGCCGTTTTCCGCCTTGCAAAGCTCCAATTTTACCGAAATTATATGTCCGGCGCAGTTTCTGACCGAGAGAAATTCGTTGTCGGACAGCTTTACCGTATTGCCCCTTAATCCGTATTGCCTGCCGCACACCGGACAGGAATAACTGTTCACCGCGCCGCTGCGCAAAGCCTCGCTGCGGTTTTTATACCGCCTGCTGCCGTTATATACCGTCTTTAACGACCTTATCGGATAATGATGTACATGTTCCACCTTGCGCTGCCAATCCAGCCTGTCCGGAATATTGTCCACGCGGCTCAGCACTAACGCGGTGTAGTACGCGTCGTTTGCGGCGCTGTGGTATCTAAGCTCGTCGTCCTCGGCGCCGATAAGCTCTACCGCGCCTTGCAGCGTTATCTGCTGGCGGTCGATGTTGTACATTCTTGTAACTATAGGCTGAAGATTGAACCATTCCGGTATCCATTTACAGTCGCAGCCGAAAAACATACACTGCGCTTTTAACAGCTGTACGTCCTCGTTGCCCCAGATCACCATCATAGTTTCATCGCCGAACGAATGTATCCACTGACGAAAACGCATCAGCACCCGCTCAAAATCGTCGGCGGTTTTAAGAACGTCCGGCGTTATTCCGGTAAGCCTTCGTATTTTAGAGCGCAGCTTTACATAATATACCGGCCTTACATACTCGTCGAACACCGAGGGCAGTACCTTTCCGTCCCTTACCGCGGCGGCGCCTATCTGTATTATCTCCACCGGCAATGACAGCTTGCCGCGCCTCATCGTCCGCTCTTTCGTCACCGGCTGGCTCCACTCCATATCCAGTACGATGTATGTCATTTACCGTTCTCTCCTGTTTTGGTAAAAAGCATTAGTCATATAGCGACCTCAAACTTTTCGTCAAATTCGTGATATTTGTAATTCTCCAATGTAAAGGAATAGCGGTCGAATTTATAAAAATCCGTTATGCTTTCGTCCACCTTGAGCGTCGGCGCGGGATAAGGCTCTTTTTCTATCAGCCGCTTTACCGCGTCGACATGGCGGTCGTAAATATGTGCGTCCGCTATCACATGGACAAGCTCTCCCGCCTGTAATCCGGACACCTGCGCAAACATTATGAGCAGCGCCGCATACATTACCACGTTCCAGTTGTTCGCCGACAGCATATCCTGAGAGCGCTGGTTTAATATCCCGTTGAGCACGTTGCCGCTGACGTTGAAGGTCATGCTGTACGCGCAGGGCGCAAGCGCCATCTCGTTAAGATCACGGTGTACATACATATTCGTCATTATCCTGCGGCTCGCGGGATTGTGCTTTAAGTCGTAAAGCACCTTGTCCACCTGGTCGAACTCGCCCTCGGGGTATTTGCTCTTCTGGGCAAGCTGCCAGCCGTACGCCTTGCCTATCGTGCCGTTTTCGTCCGCCCACGCGTCCCATATGCGCGTAGTAAGGTCTGCGACCCGATTGCTCTTTTTCTGATATATCCAAAGTATCTCGTCTATCGCCGAGCGGTAGTATACCCTGCGCAGCGTCATCACCGGAAATTCTTCCCTGAGATCGTACCTGTTTACCACGCCGAATTTCTTAACGGTGTGCGCGGGCGTGCCGTCCGGCCACTTCGGGCGTACCTCAAGGTCGGTGTCCCATACGCCGTTTTCCAGTATGTCGCGGCAGTTTTCAATAAAAATGTTGTCCGCCTTGCTCATTTGCGCCTCCTATACTTATAGTTAATCCTCGCTTAAAATAAACATATCGTATATAACCTTGACCGCGTTTTCAAAGTCGGAATCGCGGACGGCGACGATAATATTAAGCTCGCTGGAGCCCTGGTCTATCATTCTTATATTTATATCCGCATGGGAAAGCGCGGCGAACACACGGGTAGCTATACCGCGTCTGCTCCTCATTCCGGCGCCCACCACCGCGATAAGCGCTAAGCCCTCTTCCACGGAAATGTGGTTCGGCTCGGTCACCTCGCAAATCTTATCCACGATATCCGGCACTCTTTCGATAGCGGCGGTATCCACGACTATACTCATCGTGTCGATACCGGTCGGGATATGCTCGAAGCTGACGTTGTTTTTCTCCATTACGGTGAGTATGCGGCGCAAAAAGCCTACTTCGCTGTTCATTTCGTCCTTTTCTATCGAGATTACCGAGAAGTGCTTTTTGCCGGCTATACCTGTTATGATATGCTCCGGCGGGTCATTGTTCTCCGCGACTATCATAGTCCCCTTTGCCGCGGGATCGTTGGTATTTTTAATATTTATAGGTATTTTCGCGGTACGCACCGGGAATATAGCCGCTTCGTGCAATACTCCCGCGCCCATGTAGGAAAGCTCGCGCAGCTCTTTATAGGTGATGGTCTCTATCGTCTTGGGATTTTTTACTATCCTCGGATCCGCCATCAAAAAGCCGCTCACGTCCGTCCAGTTTTCGTACAGGTCGGCGTTTATCGCTTTAGCCACTATAGAACCGGTGATGTCGCTGCCCCCGCGGGAAAAGGTCTTTACCGTGCCGTCGGGATACGCGCCGTAAAATCCGGGTATCACCGCCTGATACACGTCATGAAGTACCGAAGCAAGACAGGTATCGGTGAGCGTATCGTCAAAATGTCCGTCGGGAGTGAAGAATACCACCTTTGACGGGTCTACAAACTCGTAACCGAGGTAATTCGCAAGAATAATGCCGTTTAAGTATTCTCCCCGGCTGGCGGCGTAATCCGCTCCCGCTTTTTTTCTAAAATTCTCGATTATCTGTTCATACTCCCTGTCAAGGGATATGGTAAGACCGAGATCCTTTATTATCCCGTTGAAACGCTCGGCTATCGGGGCAAACTGATTGTAGGCGTTTTTACCCTTGTTCGCCACCGCGTCATAGCAGGAGTACAGCATATCGGTGACCTTTATATCGTCGTCATATCTCTTTCCGGGGGCGCTCGGCACAACGTAGCGCCTGGATTCGTCCGACCTTATTATTGAAGCGACCTTGCGGAACTGATTAGCGTCGGCAAGCGAGCTGCCGCCGAATTTCACCACTTTTACCATAAGACCTATGTATCCTTTCTTTTCGCACCATGCGGTTTATCATAAATATCTTTTTAATTGTACCATATAACGGCTGAAAAATCAATAGCTTACGCTATTCTCTCCATTTGTATTTTTTGAGCCTGCGGGAAAAGAACAGGCATATCAAAACGCCGGCAGCGCCGATAATAAAGAACAGCATCGCAGCGCCGGAGCCTTTGCCGAGACCGAACAGCATTGCTAGTAACCCGTCCGGATTTTGCTCGGCCATCAGCGGCTCAAACACCTTGTCCGTAAGCAGTCCGCCCGCCAGAAAGCCCATCGGTATAGTGAAAAACTGCAATGTGTTGCGGCAGGAATATACCCGCCCCTGCATTTCTACCGGTATACTGCTGCGGAAGATAACGTCCATATTTATATTCATAAGCGGTATGAACAGCCAGCCCAGCACCGCCCCTATACACCACAGCACAGGCGAATTTCCGAAAGCGAGCAGAAAATTCTCGCTGCTCATGGAAATAAACAACGCTAAAGATATCATCTTAACTCTGTCTTTCGGCTTTGGGAGGAACGTCGCCAGCACACTGCCCGCAAGGGTCGCAAGTCCGACGCAGGTATTTATTATCCCCAAAACCGTTTCGCCGCCGTTTTGCTTTGATATTACCATAGCGGGTAATGCCGCGTCATACATCGACGCCGCGAAATTTATACACGCAAGATATAATATAAGCGTCAGTATAAGCGGATTTTTCCTTAGCCATAAAAGCCCCTTTCCCACCGACGCTTTAAGGCTTTCCCGCGGCTTATCCGAGGCATTGCTTTTAGGAATCTTTATAAACAACAGCAATGTTAAAAATGCCGCAAAGAACGTAAACAGATCGAACGCTATCACCCAGTCTATCCCGGCAAATGCAAAAAGCGCCGTCGCAAGGATAGGCGTTAATATCGTATTCAAGGACTGCGAGAACGAGCGCAGACCGCCGGTTTTCTGATAGTATTCTTTCGGGACAAGCAGCGTCGCGGCGACCTCGCTCGCGGGCTGCTGAATGGTATTCATCAAGCCGCTGAGGGCGTTTAACACATATAAGTGCCACGCCTCCAAGGCGTTTGATTTGATAAGGATAAAGACCGCCGCCGTGCCTATCGCCGCGAGCAGGTCGCACACCAGCATAGTGCGCTTTTTATCCCAGCGGTCGCTGAGCGCACCGGCAAATATGCTCATGATAACGTACGGCGCGTAAGAACATACCGACAAAAGCGCCGTTTGTAATGCCGAGCCGGTATTTATATACAGCCACAGCACCAATGCGTAGCTGGTCATTCCGCTGCCTAATGCGGAAAAAGACTGCGTGCTCCACAGCAGCAGATACGATTTTAATTGTTTTATTTTCATAATTGACTTTGCTCCTTTGATCATTTAATTTAAGTAAATCAAAACGCAAAGTCCGAGGACTTAAATTCCTCCATGCAGCGTCCTCAGGCTTTGCATGGAGCGTAAGCACTGCAAAGTATCATATTTATGACCATGCTTGCAAAGCAAGCCTCTCCTTTCAAGTTTTGTGCGGTTTTGCGAAGCAAAATTGCTGACCGTACTCAGCAAAGCGCAAAACGCAAAGTCTG